>JAGBSA010000005.1 GCA_017632095.1 Bacteroidales bacterium
ATAGAGTGGAGAATGCGTCGTTGAACGGGCTTTAGTCCATCGTTAATGTGGGGAACAGCTCTCTCAAGTATGACATAAGATGCATAATCCAAGAACCAATCCTGGAACATTCCCCTTATAGAGGTTGTTTTGTGGATAGTACTTTCGTTATTTGTTGTTTTATTTTCTTCCATATTAGATTTGTTCTATTAGAACTCTACTTGTGGAGCAACTTCAGCTCCTTTTTGTGCTTCGAAATAAGGTTTGCGCTCAAAGCCTAAAAGAGATGCGAATATGTTTTTAGGGAATCGTCTTAAGCTTGTGTTATAATCGTTCACTATATCTGCATATCGCTGTCTTTCTACCGCGATTCTGTTTTCTGTACCTTCCAATTGTGATTGCAACTGCAAGAAGTTCTGATTTGCTTTCAAGTCTGGATAACGTTCAATCACTACATTCAAACCTTTCAAAGCAGAACTCAAAGCGTCTTGTGTTTGTTGGAATTGTTCCATTTGTTCACTTGTAAGATTATTTGCATCGATTTGCACTTGTGTAGCGTTATTTCTAGCCTCTATAACTTTGATTAAAGTCTCTTCTTCGTGTTTTGCATAACCCTTAACAGTACTTACAATATTTGGAATTAAGTCCATACGTCTTTGATATTGACTTTCAACCTTTGACCATTGCTTTAGACATGCTTCATCTTTGCTTGCAAGAGAATTATACGTAGTTATAAAAAACAAAGCCAAGATTGCAATTATTGCAACTGTGATAATGATTATAAGATTCTTCTTTTTCATAGTCTGAATTATTATATAAAGTAAAGGTATCTAAATTTCATAATCAAAAACGAACGCCTCCGCCGCCTCCACCTGAGAGACCGCCTCCCCAACCGCCGGAAAATCCACCTCCACCTCGGTTTCCACCTATTCCACCCACGATAACAACAGGCGGTTCTTTAGGAATGATTTTCATTTTCTCCTCTCGGTGTTTACAATTCTTGCATTCAAAAACTGTTTTTACCAAACCCTCACGATTAACCGAAGGTTCACGCACCACAGAGTCATATTTCTTTTTGTATGTCTTTGCTCCACATGACGGACATTTGCTATAGGAAGAAAATATCTTCTCATAAGGATAAATAATCGTGTTATTGCACTTATCACACAGCCAAACATCATAATCCTTGCTTCCAAGCGATTCTTCCAATTGCTTAACCGTATCGAGGAATTTATCTTCTTGAGCCTCAGAAAGACATTTCATTTTCCCACCGCAATGACATGCTATATTTTGTCGTCGAATTCTTCTAATCTTTATTCGATACAACCAAATCAATAAACAAATCAAAGCAGGCAGAAAAAGAATCCCAACACACTCCCAAACAATCGCACTCTTCTTAACAACATTGATTTTCTCCAATTTATTGTTCCGTTCAATCTTTGCAGCTTTGCGACTTATGAAAATAAGAGCCGCAACAAAGAAAACCACGCATAAATTCAGATAAACCAATAAAAAAGGGAACAAATCGATGTGTTCTTGTTCAGAAACTCCGTTTCCCTTGTATTCTTCGTACAATACGCCGCACACAACTTCAACACCTTTCAACAAACCTTGCCCCCAATCTCCTTTCTTAAAATAAGGAAGCATCTCTTCGCTGCATAT
This sequence comes from Bacteroidales bacterium, assembly GCA_017632095.1. Taxonomy (GTDB): domain Bacteria; phylum Bacteroidota; class Bacteroidia; order Bacteroidales; family P3; genus Onthomorpha. Next base: position 1,642 of record JAGBSA010000005.1, read on the forward strand.
CTGTGTTGCAAGAGCATCTGGCAAAGCTCCTTCCAGACCATAGCCTGTTCTTATGAAGACTTCGCCCGAGTTTATGCACAAAAGAATAATCAAACCATTATCTTCACCTTTCTTTCCAACGCCCCAAAGATCGAAAAGTTCCATTGAAAGTTCCCTTGCCGAAGTATTGCTTTCTCCATTCAAAGCAATAACAGCCACTTCCATGCTTGTATTGTTGCGAAGTGTAGTCAGCAGCTTGTTTATCTCAGATTCAATTTCCGAACTCAACAAATTATCTTGGTCAGACACGAAACAATCTCCGCAAATCGTCTTAGGATTGACCACATCTTTTGCATTAAGACTTTGAGCCTTTATGTCAGACGCAAAAAGAAAAAAGACAGCCGACAGAATCGAGATACAGAGATATCGGATATTTATTCCCATTCCTAAAAAATTGAATCTAAAACTAAAGAAGGCAAAGTTAGAATTTTTTTCTGAAATACTTATTGGAATCAAGAAAAAAACCGCTTTTGTCATTTCTTTAACAAAAATTTTATAGTTTTGCAAAAGTAAAACGAAAACAAAATACACATACATATGAACGCAGAAAGAGTAAAATGCCTTATCATAGGCTCAGGTCCGGCTGGCTATACAGCAGCCATTTATGCCGCAAGAGCGGACTTAAATCCCGTTGTGTTAGAAGGAATGCAATCAGGAGGACAATTAACCATTACAACAGAAATAGAAAACTTCCCTGGATACCCTCAAGGAGTTGCAGGTACTGAAATGATGTCTCAAATCAGAGAACAAGCTGAACGATTTGGAACACAGGTTCGAGCAGACAGCGTGATAAAAGCTGATTTAAGCAAACGCCCATTTTGTATCGAGACAGAATCAGGAGCAAAGATTGAAGCGGAAAGCGTAATTATCGCAACAGGAGCAAGTGCAAGATGGTTAGGATTGGAAAGCGAGCGTGAGTTTATGGGACAAGGCGTTTCTGCATGTGCAACTTGTGATGGTTTCTTCTACAAAAACGAAGTCGTTGCGGTGATTGGTGGCGGCGATACAGCATGTGAAGAAGCCGATTACCTATCTAAGATTTGCAAAAAGGTATATTTGGTTGTCAGACGTAACGAATTGAGAGCTTCAAAGGCGATGCAAGAAAGAGTATTGAGCAATGAGAAGATTGAAGTTTTGTGGAACAGCAAGCCAAACGAAATCTTAGGAGACATAAACGGAGTAAACGCTCTACGATTGGAAGACTCAATAAGCGGATTAACAAGAGACGTTGAATTGACAGGGGTATTCCTTGCAATAGGACACAATCCTAACACCGACCTATTCAAAGGACAAATCGATTTAGACTCACATGGATACATCGAAACCCAAGGAAAGACTTCCAAAACCAACATTCCGGGAGTTTTTGCAGCGGGAGACGTAATGGATCCTTTGTATAGACAAGCCATTGTCGCAGCAGGAAGTGGTTGTAGAGCTGCAATGGATTGCGAAAGATTCCTATCAGAAAATCCAATAGCAGAATAACAAAATTGAAACATAGAAACACCTTTTTGTTTCTTGCATTCGCCACCTTGTTTCTTTATTTTGGAAAAGCGAATGCACAAACCTCAAAAACGGACTCAATAGTAGATAAATCGAAAGTTTATCTATTGAGTCCGTCTCATGGTTTTGTGCTTATCGATACAGCATTTGAAAATACCTTGACAAATGTTCATCGTGTCGATAAGGCAAATCAAATTTCCGGAGGCTACTATCAGCAACTCTCAACCCCCGGAAGCCCGGGACAAGATTTGATATTCTCCTTCGAGAATCAAAACTCCCGAACCTATCTTCCAAATCTGTTTACCCCATACACCTATACGGCAGAAAATATCAAGTATTACCAAGTCACCAAGCCTCACAGCAATCTTAGGTATTCAAATGATATAAACTCCTCTCAGTACTTTACAATCTTCCATACTCAAAACATTGTTCGCAAATGGAACATCGGACTGACTTATGACGTGAATTACGCCGACGGAACCTTTGCTAAATCCAATGTAATGAACCAATACTTTAACATTACGAGCAATTACGAAAGTGAAAACGGACGTTATAAAGCAGCAGCTTCCTTTATAAGAAATAGAGCCTACGTTTTAGAAAACGGAGGATTGGAATCCGACTCCATATTCCTCAATCAGCTGTTTTCAAAGCCCGAAACATATCCGACAAACCTTTATAACGCTTATTCAAAATACAAAACCGCCGATTTCTCTCTTTATCAAAGCTTCGACTTTAACAAAACACAAGAAGAGCGAACAAAGATTCTGAACAAAGGACTCCTATCATACAAAATTGATTTCAAACAATCAGCACGTCTTTACAAAGATGATTTTCTTACAACTCCGGATTCTTTTGCTACACGTTTGATAGAAAATACTCTTTCTTGGAAAAATGATGTCTTAGGCAATAATCTATTGCCTTTACATATAGGATTGAAACATGAAATGCTGAAATTCTCCGACAGCATCTTTACAGCAAATTATTCAATCCTCACACCGCATTTCAGCATAGGCTTTCAATCGAAGCAAGTACACGTTTCCTTATACGCAAACGAAAGTTTTAGAAACAGAATCGATGAAAACGGAGAAAATATCGAATTAGAACCAAATTCATTTTTCGAAACAGAATACGAATTAGGAGCATCAGCCGATTTATTCTTCGGAAAGAACCGTTTTATCTTTAATGCCTCAAACCAAAAGCAAAACAACATCTATTTTTTCAGCCATTTTGCAAACTCAAACATCGCTTTGGATAAATTATCTGAACAGACAAAACAATCATCATTGAATATAACTTACCGATACGACGATATAATTCAACTAAACTTAAATTATTTCCAACAAAACAACCGTCCGAAAATAGATAGTCGCGATTTGAAAATATCATACAGCGATATAATAAACATATATCAAGCAAAGCTTATCTTGAAAAAAGAATGGAAACATTTCGGACTTGAAAGCAATTATGTATTACAGCAAAACGACAACCAAGAATACCTGCATCTGCCTGCCTTTCTTGCAAAACAAAGCATCTATGTCAAGTTTGACTTATTCAAAGGCAAGTTAGAAACCATCGTAGGCTTGGATTTGAAATACAACACCTCATATTATGCCGATGTTTACCTGCCACAGTTAGGCGTTTTCGCCTATCAGAATGAAAAAATGTACGGAAACTATCCCTATTGCGACCTTTTCGTAAACGCACGCATCGACAAATGTAACGTATTCTTAGCTTTGACACACCCATACGCAGGATTGTTCGGCTATAACTACATTCCCACACCGCTTTACCCTAATGAAAGACTCTCATTCCGCTGGGGACTAAGCTGGAACTTCGTAAACTGATTCGCAAGTCTGCACGTAGGCTTCTTTTTCTTACTTTGGCAGTTGGCTTTTAGCCTTTGGCTTTCGGCTGCCGCAGTTTTGTGTTTGTCAACATCCAATAGCCAACTGCCAAAGCTCGATTTTGAATCACCAAACGTACTATCAAAAATTTTCCACGACTTGATAATCCGATTATCACGCTGTGATAGTACCATTATCACAAAGAGATAATACCATTATCACGGCGTGATAGTACCATTATCAGTAAGTGATAATACTGTTATCAGTAAGCGGTAATACCATTATCGGTAAGTGGAACATTTTGTAAAAGAAGTCTGAGAATGGTTTAAGGAGGAATGGTTAAAGTTTAAGGAAGTTTGACGTTTGCCTTTTGACCATAAACTTTCATCCTTAAACCTTAAACCTCACTCAAACAGCCTTTGCGTTTTTGCGAACTTTGTGAGAGAATTATTTAATTAGCAAAAGAAAAAAGCAAATTTAGACAACTGTATATTAAAGCAAATCAGAATATTATAAAATGTTATGCGAAAAGAACCAAATAAGAACCAAAATATTTTTGTTTAATCGAAAATTTTCGTATATTTTTGTAGCCGAATTTAGAAACGAACTTAAAAAGGAGGAAACGGCAAATAAAAAGATTATAGTTTAGACTTAGTAATTTTATTACGACATAAAAAAGCGTTTTTGCTTATAATTTGGCTATTTGAAACCTGAACAATTTCAAAAAATTCACCAAAAAATAAGTAGAAAACGCTCACGTATCACATCGTGGGCTTTTCTTATTTGGTGAATTAGGTAGTTCAGGACCTCAAATAGCAATAAGAATAAAGTCCCACGCTTTTTTTATGCCTTGAAGTCAAAGAGAGAAATTAAGTAATCGCCATTTGGGACTTTGGCAAATCAAAGAAAATAGTATTAAAATTAAATTAGAAAAAATGAAAAAAATTATTTGGACAATGTTTTTCGCATTTGCTTTGTCAACAAATGTGGTTTTTGCAGAAAACGAAAATGATAACAAATCTGAACTTTCATTAGTAAAGTTTACAGATGATGAAACAAACAACAAAGAAAAAATTAGTAAAAGTGAATTTGATATTTTTATAGGAACAACTTTAATGCATTCAGCTAGTGGTTATACAGAATTCCGTGAATTTGATGACATAATGAGAGCTATTACAATTGGAGCAAAATATAAGTATAAACCATTTGAAAAATACGATATAAGAATATTAGGTGAAATAGGTGTAGGATATTTTGTAGAACCAAGAGATTTTGCAGAAGTGCTTCCTAATATCAATCTTCTTGTAGGAGTAAATTATGAATATAAACTCAATTCTGATATTAGTATTTGGGGTGATTTAGGTTTTGGATTTACTATAAATGTATTTGAAGAAGATTTAGATTATCGTGGTCAAGTTAAGAACCATATAGCTGGTTCATTTGCAATATCTCCTGAAATAGGAGTTAAGTATAAACAATATTCTTTAAGCATAAACAGATTGACTGTTAATCTTCCTACTTGGTCATTGTCTGATAGATGGAATATTAATTACCTTAACTTAAAACTTGGATATTCATTTTAATCAAAGATATTATGAATTAGAAACTATACACATTATTTGGCATATCTAAGAAAGATATATCATTTTTCATACTTAAACGAGCGTGAGTCTTGATTTTAATCTGACGAACGCTCGTTTTGTTTTTATGAGACTTTGTTTCAGTGTGAACGAATTCAAGTTTTGGAAAACTAAAACGAAGAAAGAATTTCTTGAAAGCTCGTTTGCATTGTTTCGCAGAACGATTTATATTTTGTATTTTTGCTTTCGGTTTGTTTTAACACGATTTCAATCTTATGGAAAAAAGAAAATTGTTTTTGATTGATGCAATGGCGATGATATATCGTGCATTCTATGCGATGAATAAAAGTCCGAGAATAAACAGTAGGGGTTTGGACACTTCCGCTGCTTTTGGTTTTTTCACTACTCTTTTGAGTTTGTTGAAGCAATACAAGCCTACGCATCTTGGAATTGCGTTTGACTTGCACGGACCGACCTTTCGACATGAGCAATTTGCCGATTACAAAGCCAATCGCCAATCTACTCCCGAAGAAATCAGGGAAATGGAACCATATATCAGGGATATAATCGACGCAATGCACATTCCGATGTTGTCAAGTGAGGGGTACGAGGCTGATGACGTGATTGGAACTTTGGCAAAGAAAGCTGCAAAACAGGGATTTGAAGTTTACATGGTTACACCCGACAAAGATTATGCTCAATTGGTTGAGGAGAATGTGAAGATTCTTAAATTGGGTAGAATGGGTTCTGATGCGGAAATATGGGGAGTTGATGAGGTTTTGCAGAAGTTTGAAATCGATGAACCGAAACAAGTGATAGATATTTTGGGACTTTGGGGCGATAGTTCGGATAACATACCCGGAGTGCCGGGAGTTGGAGAGAAGAAAGCGAAGGCTCTTTTGAAACAATTCCATTCAATAGAGGAGGCAATAGAACGTTGTGATGAGATAGAGTCTAAGTCTCTTAGAAATGCGATATCTGAAAATAGGGATATAGCTCTGCAATCTAAGTTTTTAGCAACAATAGCTCTTGATGTGCCTATTGAGTTTGATGAGGCAGAATTTGTTGTTGAGAAACCGGATTTTGAAAGTTGCAAACGCTTGTTTGAAGAGTTGGAGTTTAAGAGCTTTTCTAAAAAGTTTTTTGAGCATTTTGGTTTAGAGGAATCCGAAAGTGTGCAAACCATAACAAGGAATCAATTTGTTGAATCTTCTCAACCGGACTTGTTTTCAGGGCTTTCAGCTTGTTCTTCTGTTGAGACAAGTTCACATGATTATGTTTTGATTGATTCTGTTGAAGAAATAAGAACTCTTGTTAAAGACTTGCAAACCAAGGAGAAAGTTTCGTTTTTCTCTAACAAAGTTCAAGGAAAGCCAATCGGTTTGTCGCTGTCGGCAGATAAGGAGAAGGCTTGGTTTATTCCTCTTTGGAAAAATGCGGAAGATTGTTCTGCGAAGTTGAATCTTTTGAAGGATTTGTTTGAAAGTAAAGATATTACGAAGATTGTTTATGACCTTAAAGCAGAACGCCATTTCCTATCTGAGTACGGCTGTTCTGTGAATGGGAATTGCTTTGATGTTCAATTGGCTCATTATTTGCTCGATTCCGAAACTTCGCATAAGTTGGATTTTTTGAGTGAAAAATATATTGAATACAGACTGTTAGATGATAGTTCCTAGACTAAGAGAATGGAAAAGGCGTTGCTAACTAATTCTTTTGCAGTTGAGTCGGATTTTATTTTGAATTACTCTTGCGAATGTGCCGATGTGTTGTTCAGATTGAAAGATGTGTTGGAGTCAGAGTTGAAAAACAATGGTTTATATTCTCTTTTTGCTGATATGGAAATGCCTTTGTCGGAGGTGCTTTTTGTTATGGAGAAGAACGGTGTAAGGATAGATGTGTCTGAGTTGCAGAATTTTTCAAGGCAATTGGCAGAACAGAAAGTCAAATTGGAGGAAAGGATATATGAATTGGCAGGTGAGAGTTTCAATATTTCGTCTCCGAAGCAGCTTGGGGAGATTCTGTTCACTCGTTTGCAGATTGCCGGAGGCGGAAAGACGAAAAAAACTAGCACAAAGCAGTTTTCGACTGCCGAAGATGTGTTGCAGAAACTTATAAACGTACATCCGATAATTCCTTTGATACTTGAATACAGGAAATTGACTAAATTGAAAAGTACTTACATAGATGCTTTGCCTAATTTGGTGAATCCAAAGACGGGAAGGATACATACAAGTTACAATCAGACGATTACTGCAACTGGACGCTTATCTTCGAACAATCCTAACTTACAAAATATCCCTATAAGGACGGATCAAGGTAAGGAAATTAGAAAGTGCTTTATCCCTGCAAACGAAGATTTTACGCTTTTGGCTGCTGACTATTCTCAAATAGAACTTAGGGTGATTGCTTCTTTGAGTGGTGATGAGCATTTGTGCGAGGCGTTCCGCGAGGGTGAAGATATACACCTTGCAACTGCTGCAAAGATATATGTAAAAGATAAATCAGAAATTACGAAATCAATGCGTGCAAATGTGAAAAGCGTAAATTTCGGTATCATATACGGAATTTCGGCTTTCGGTCTTTCGCAACAACTCAACATAAGCAGAAAAGAGGCTTCGGATTTGATAGAACAATATTTCGAAAACTATCCTCGAGTAAGACAATACATAGAAGAGTGTAAGCAAATCGCAAGAGAAAGGGGCTATGCTCAAAGTATGTGCGGACGAAGACGTTATTTGAAGGACATAAATTCTCTGAATGTAAATCTGAAATCTTTTGCAGAGAGAAACGCTGTTAATATGCCGGTGCAGGCTTCAAGTGCCGATATGATAAAGCTTGCTATGATTGCTATACATCGAAGAATGCAAACGGAGGGTCTTCAATCCAAGATGATAATGCAGGTGCATGACGAATTGGTATTTGATGTATATAAACCGGAATTGGAACAGATGAAAGTTATTGTTAAGGAAGAGATGGAGAATGCTTTGAAATTGAATGTCCCTATCGTGGTTGAGATGAACAGTGGAGAGAATTGGCTTGTCGCTCATTAGTTTTGGTTTTCCGGTTTGAGTTTCCAGCGTCTGTGACTCCACAACCAATATTGCGGATTCTTTTTAATCATTTGTTCTGTTTTGGAAGCGATGCTTTCGGTTATGAATCCGTATGGGGTTGATTGAGGTTTGTCGCTTATGAGTTCAAAGTGTACTTCGTAGTATCCTCGTTTCACTTTTTCGGTTCGGTAAAAGAATACGGGTAAGTCGTACTTTTTAGAAAAGTATTCGGCACCATAAATCATTGCAGTGGGCTGATTGAGAAATGTTGTCCAATAACATTTCTTTGAATCGTTGGGACTTTGGTCCGAAAGCAACATATAGGCACAGCAAACTTTGTTCTGAATGTTTGATTCCATAAGTTGTCTTACGTTATCGGCATAACAAACTTGCGTTCCATAGCGAGTGCGTTTCTGAAAGGCAAGTTTCTCAAATGTTTTGTTGCTCATGCGTTTGCCAACTCCTATTCCAAGGTGTGGAATCTGCATATCGAGACTTGCAACCATATATTCCCAATTGTTGTAATGGGCTGAGGCTAAGACGATGCTTCTGTTCTCTTGCATAAAAGGAAGTAGTATTTCGCTGTTTACGCATTTGTATCTTTTCAAAAGCTGTTTCTTTGAAATAGTAAGCATTTTTGCTGCTTCGGCAAGAAGATCGGCAAGGTGAGAGTAGTATTTCTGTTCAATCGTTTTAAGTTCTGCTTCGGTTTTTTCGGGAAATGAATTTTTGAGGTTTTCGATTATTACTTTCTCTCGGTATTTCAGCACTCTGTAAAGCATAAAATAGATAAATCGTGAGAAGATATACAAAACTCTCATAGGCAATAATGAGAGTGATATCAAGATTCCGTAAAACAGAATGTAATTCAAAATTGACGACATAAACTTTGATTTTATCAGCTTGCAAAGATAAGAAAATGATTCTTGATTTCAGTAAATTAAAATCAAGAAATAATTTGCTGAAATCAAGAAAGAAAAAATTAAAACGAAGAGTTATTTTTCTTTGATTTATAGTTGGTTATGTGGAGTTTCGCTTTGATGTTGCTTTTTGTGGTATTTGAGTAAAGCTTTTTTGTATTGGCAGACTATGTCTTTAAGTGCTTGGAATGAAATTGTATTTTATTGTATTTTAGTGAAGAATAATCGTTGTTTATTTGGGAAATAATCGTAAATTTGCGGATTCTTTTTTGATGTTTTTTAAGTTTAGGAAATAAAAAATTTAAGACAAAGCTATGTCAAAAACAATAAGAATTACCAAAGGATTGGACGTCCGTCTGTTGGGTGCTGCAAAGCCTGAGGTGGTTGAAACAACCATTGGCGAGTATGCAATAAAGCCCAAAGACTTTGTTGGATTGATTCCCAAGTTATTGGTGCAAGAAGGCGACAAAGTAAAGGCTGGTACTCCTGTTTTTTACGCAAAAGGTAAAGAACGCCTATTATTCACTTCTCCAGTAAGCGGAACGGTAACCGCTATTGAAAGAGGAGAAAAGAGGGTTATAGAAACAATCAGAATTGTTCCTGATGGACAAAACGAGTACGAAGATTTCTCTAAGGAAAGCCTTAGTGGAATGTCTGCTGAACAAGTAAAGGAAAAAATGCTTGCTTCAGGTGTTTGGACAGTTCTTCGTCAGAGACCGTATTCTGTTATTCCTGACCCTGCTACTACACCAAAGTGTATAGTTGTAACCGGATTTAGTTCTGCTCCACTTGCTCCTGATTACTCTATTCTATTGAAAGGAGAAAGAGATGCAATGCAAGTCGGTGTTGAGGCTTTGAGAAAATTGACCGATGGAAAGATTCACTTGAACGTTCATTCGACTTTGAGCCGCACAGACGAGCTTTTGAAGTTGGAAAACGTACAAATTAACACCTTCGAAGGCAAACACCCTTGCGGAAACGTTTCGGTACAAGTAGAAAAGTTGGATCCAATAAACAAAGGTGAAAGAGTTTGGTATTTGGACGCACAAGACTTGGCTGTAATCGGTAAGTTGTTTACAGAAGGCAAGTATGTGGCTGACAGAATCATCGCTTTGACAGGTGAAGAGGTTTCTCACCCTCAATACTATAAGATAAAGAGAGGTGCAAATATCGCTTCAATCATATATAATAATGTATCGGCTAACTGTCTTCGTTATATAAGCGGAAATGTTTTGACAGGAACAACGATAAAGGCTGACGGCTTCTTGTCATATTATGATAATCAGCTTACCGTAATAAAAGAAGGAAACGAGAGAAAGCTATTTGGTTGGCTTGCTCCAGGCTGTGGTAAGTTCAGTGTCTCAAGAACGTTCTTGGCAGGCTTTATGAAGAATTGTTCTAACACTAAACCTTACAGGGTGGATACAAATCTTAACGGAGGAGAACGTCCGTTGGTTTTCACAGGTGAGTTTGAAAAAGTATTCCCTATGGATATCTATCCAATGCAACTTATAAAGGCTTGCGCAATAGGAGATATAGATTTGATGGAACAGTTAGGTATTTACGAGGTTGAAGCGGAGGATTTCGCTCTTTGTGAATTGGTTGATTCTTCTAAAAATAATATTCAATCCATTATAAGACAAGGTCTTGAGTTAATGAGAAAGGAGATGGGCGAATGAAATTTATAAAAAATACTTTGGATAAAATGCGTCCTAACTTTGAGGAAGGCGGAAAGTTTTACGCTTTTCATTCTTTGTTTGACGCAATTGATACGTTTTTCTTGACGCCTGAGAAGACTACTTCTACAGGTTGTCATATCAGAGATGCTGTTGATAACAAGCGTACAATGTTTACTGTTGTTATAGCTTTGATTCCGGCTTTGTTGTTTGGAATGTACAATATCGGTTATCAACATTACTTGGTTTTAGGCGAAATAGCACAAGGAGATTATTTGGCAAACTTCTGGGGCAATTTTGGTTACGGTTTATTGAAATTGTTGCCTATGATAATTGTCAGCTATGTTGTCGGATTGGGTATTGAATGTGTCTTTGCACAAATTCGTAAGCATGAAGTGAGTGAAGGATACTTCGTAACAGGTATGCTAATCCCTTTGATATGTCCTCCGGATGTTCCATTGTGGCAATTAGCTTTGGCTGTAGCTTTTGCTGTTATTATAGGTAAAGAAGTGTTCGGCGGAACAGGTTATAATTTCCTTAACCCAGCTTTAGTTGCAAGAGCATTCCTATTCTTTTCTTATCCTATTCAAATGTCGGGAGACAAGGTTTGGATTACTGGTGATGCAATTACTGGTGCAACACCGCTTGGCGAAATGATAGCTGGCGTTTCTACTCCTTCTGCATCTGTTCTTGATATGATAATAGGATTCGTTCCAGGTAGCGTTGGAGAAACTTCTGTTATCGCTATAGCTATCGGAGCTTTGATTTTGCTTGTTACAGGCGTTGCTTCTTGGAGAGTAATGTTGTCTGTTTTCGTTGGGGGAGCTGCAATGGGATTAATCTTTAATGCAGTTGGTGCTAATGAATATATGAGTATGCCTTTCTATTATCACTTCCTAATGGGAGGATTTATGTTTGGAGCTGTATTCATGGCAACAGACCCTGTTACAGCTGCTCATACTAATACCGGTAAATACATCTACGGATTTTTGATAGGAGTTATGGCAGTTTTGATTAGAGTTGTAAATCCTGCGTATCCGGAAGGAATGATGCTTGCAATATTACTTTTGAACGTGTTTGCACCGCTTATAGATTACTATGTTGTTGATGCGAACATAAGAAAGAGAGCGAAGAGAGCTAAATTGGTTAGTAACAAATAAAACAAAGAGAGATGGCAAATAAAGAGAGTAATTCATACATTTTTATGTATTCAACCATTTTGGTTGTTGTAGCTGCCGCTGTCTTGGCTGTAGCTGCCGTAGGCTTGAAACCGTTTCAAAAGAAGAACCAAGAGATTGAAAAGATGCAGCAACTTCTTACTGCAGCAGGAATAGATAATGATGCAAAAACTGCAGAAAATATTTACAAAGAATGTTTCAAACAAGAGTTAGCTGTAAATAAAAAAGGACTTCAAGTTTCTGTTTACGAAAATGGAAAATTGACTAAAGGAGACATAAGACCTTTTGATATAGAGTTAGCAAAAGAATTGGCAAAAGGAGATGAGGCAATGTTGCCTGTTTATATTTGTAAACACGATGGAAAGACTATATATGTAGTTCCTGTATATGGTACAGGTTTATATGGTCCTGTTTGGGGAAATGTTGCGATTGCCGAGGATTTGAATACAGTTGTCGGAGTGCTTTTTGATCACTCTGGTGAGACTCCAGGATTGGGAGCAGAGATTACAAATCCTAAATTCCGCGAACAATTTGCCGGCAAACAGATTTTTGACAATGGAGAAGTGAAACTTGCAGTTGTAAAAGGCAATAAAACAGATGAAAAATTCCAAGCTGATGCCGTTACCGGTGCAACCAACACTTCAAATGGAGTATCCAATATGTTGAAGAATTGTTTGTCTAACTATATCGAATATTTCAAAACCCTAAAAACTGAATAGAGATGGCAAATAATTTGAAACTTATAAAGAATCCTCTAAGCAAGGAAAACCCGATTGCAGTACAAGTTTTAGGTATTTGTTCTGCTTTGGCGGTAACAACACAATTGAAACCGGCAGTCGTTATGGCATTATCCGTAACTGTTGTTGTCGTTTTATCTAACGTTATTGTTTCTTTATTGAGAAATACCATACCTTCACGAATCCGTATCATAGTTCAATTAGTGATTGTCTCTATGATGGTAATTTTAGTCGACCAATTCTTAAAAGCATTCGTGTATGACGTAAGCAAACAGTTGAGTGTGTTTGTCGGATTGATTATTACAAACTGTATAGTTATGGGACGGTTGGAAGCGTTCGCATTGGCAAATAAACCACTTCCTTCTTTATTAGATGGTATAGGTAATGGCTTGGGCTATGCAGTTATTTTGATAATCGTAGGTTTCGTTCGAGAACTATTAGGTCAAGGTTCATTGTGGGGATACAAAGTAATACCGGAATGTTTCTTTGAAGCAGGATATGTAAACAATGGTTTGATGACCATGCCTGCAATGGCGTTGATTTTGGTCGGAGTAATAATTTGGATTCACAGAAGTCGCAACAAAGACTTGTGCGAAAAGTAAATGACTAATAAAAGGATAGATTTATGCAAGAAATAATAAATATATTTGTAAAGTCGATCTTCATAGACAATATGGTATTTGCATTCTTCTTAGGAATGTGTTCATACCTTGCTGTTAGTAAAACAGTGAAGACATCTATGGGATTAGGTATCGCCGTTGTGTTTGTGTTGGCAATCACTGTGCCGATAAATTATCTGATTAATGAATTTATTTTGAAAGAAGGAGCTTTGGTTTGGTTAAGTCCTTCTTTTGCAGATGTTGATTTGAGTTTCTTGAGTTTCATATTGTTCATTGCGGTTATTGCTGCAATAGTTCAATTAGTTGAAATGTTCATCGAGAAAGTATCTCCTTCACTTTACAGTCAGTTAGGTATATTCCTGCCACTTATAGCAGTGAACTGTGCTATCATGGGAGCGTCTTTGTTTATGCAACAAAGAGAATATGCCAACATAGGAGAAGTTATATCATTCTCTTTAGGTAGCGGAATCGGTTGGTTGCTTGCCATAATAGGATTAGCAGCGATTAGAGAACGCGTAAGATACGCACACATTCCTGCACCATTGAAGGGATTAGGTATAACCTTTATAATAACGGGACTTATGGCTATTGCATTCATGAGTTTCATAGGTATAAAACTATAAAACAGCAGAAGAGATGGGAAAGATAGTAATAATAAGTGTATTAGTCTTCTTATTGATAGTTCTATTGCTGGTTTCAATTTTGCTTTATGCGAGAAAAAAATTGGTACCGCAAGGAGACGTGAAGATAAACATTAACGACAAAAAAGATATTGAAGTTCAAACAGGATCTTCCATATTGGCGACACTCGCAAACGAAAAAATATTCCTTCCTTCTGCTTGTGGAGGACAAGGAACTTGCGGAATGTGTAAATGTAAAGTGATAGAAGGAGGCGGAGAGATGCTTCCAACAGAAAAACCTCACTTTACAAGAAAACAACAACAAGAAAACTATCGTTTAGGTTGCCAAGTCAAGGTGAAAGAAAACATGAAGATCGAAATACCTGAGGAAATCTTCGGTATAAAGAAGTGGGAGTGCGAAGTGCTTAGCAACAATAACGTAGCAACATTTATAAAACAATTCGTAGTTAAGCTACCTGAAGGAGAAACACTTAATTTCCGCAGTGGAGGATATATTCAAATCGACGTACCGGCTTGTACCATAAACTACAAAGACATGGACATCGATCCGAAATATCATTCCGATTGGGATAAGTTCAAAGTTTGGGATTTGGTAATGAAGAATCCGGAACCATGTTTCAGAGCTTACTCTATGGCTAACCACCCTGCAGAGAACAACATCATAATGTTGAATATCCGTATTGCAACTCCGCCAATCGATAGAGAAAAAGGCGGTTGGGCAAACGTAAATCCGGGAATTTGTTCTTCATATATCTGGTCTCTAAAGCCGGGTGATAAGATTACAATCTCAGGTCCATACGGAGAATTCTTCATTAAGGACACCGACAACGAAATGATGTTTATCGGAGGAGGAGTTGGAATGGCTCCAATGCGTTCACACATCTTCGACTTGTTCAAAACACATCACACAACCAGAAAAGCAACATTCTGGTATGGAGCAAGAGCAATCAAAGACTTG
>JAGBSA010000057.1 GCA_017632095.1 Bacteroidales bacterium
AACGATACATTACTGCTTTCTTGAAGTTAATCTTTGCAAGCTCCAGTGTTTTGAAGTAATCTGAAGATGAGTCTTCGGCACATGGGAAAAGGAATGTTTCTTCCTTGTGTTTGCTTATTACTTCCATCAAGTCTGTAAAGGTAACTTTGCCAAAAAATATTTTACGTTTACGATATTGAACGTAATTTTGAAGATAGTTAGCTACTGTTTCGCTTATGCAAAAGTACTTCATGCTTTCTGGAATGGTTACTCTCAATTCTTTTGCTAAACGGAAATAATGGTCAACTGCAAGTTTGCTTGTCATAATCACAGCACTATAATCGAGCAATGCAATTCGCATATCTCTAAACTCTCTTGTGCTTACACCGACAACATCAAAAAATTTGAAGAATGTAAGTTGTACTTTGTGCTTATCAATTAACACTTTGTACTGTGATTTTGCCAAATCTTCGGGTTTTGGTTGGGAAATAAGAATGTTTTTAATCGTTGTTGTTAATGTCATAAATACTTGATTTACTTTAGAAACAGTACCTTCACTATAAAGAGCAAAGGTAGAAATTCGACGATGCACAGGTAGCAAAATAAATAGACACGAGAAAATTTCGAGAAATTAAAAACCAAATATAGACCTCGAATTACTCTAAAAAGAGATAAAATTCCGAATAAACCGACTGACAAAATCAAGCTGTGATATTGTATGTGTGAGGGTGAGAAAATGGCGAATATGATAGGGAATAGGAGTGTTAGAGCCTCCAAAAAGAAAAATGTCAATTGGTTTATAAGGTATAATCGGCTAATGTTTTTACCTCGAAACAAAGAACACAAGAAATGAATTGAGAAAAACTTCACTCCAAATACAACAACAACTCCTAACAACAAAGCAAGGTAGATGTATATTGAAGGAATATCATATCCAAGGTTGAGAGGTACTTCGAAATATTCTATTGCAAAATAGGCAAGTAAAGCTATGAGAGGAAAGAATGGCAAAGCTGCCGGCAGAATTATGTTGTTGCTTGACTTCGATAGGACTTCAAAAGACTTTACAGAGAAACAACCTCTAATGATTTCCCAACTGCGATAGCGAAAGAACTTAAATAAGATTGCAATATGAACGAATATCAAAACCACAGCAAGAAACATCCAATCCATAGATTGATTGCTTTTGTTTATAGGCTTCAATACCATATCGCGATTATGAATGTATGTTTTTTCTTTTAGTAGTGATGGTTTTACGTTTAGAGTAGGGAATGAGTCGTTAAGAATCTTGATAACATAATCGTCAAACATCAAATCGCTAACAGAGTCAGCACTTGCCGTTGTATCCTTGAATACATACAACGGCAAGTATAGTGAATCGCTTTTAAGATTATTTGTTATGCTATCTTGATTCATTAAAATGATTCTTTATTTTGCTATGATGAGTCTTTGATTCATCAATTTGTTTTCTGATTTTATGCAAACATTGTAAACCCCTGCAGGTATATGTTCTATGTTTATTACTTTATTAGCTCCACCTGTGAAGTCATCTTTGTACATCACCTTGCCATTTACATCGAATATGAAAATAGTTCCATTGCATTCAACACCGCTTATTTGGATTTGCTTGTTTGCAGGATTTGGAATCAAGCTCATTTGAGATTCCATTACGCTGTTGATAGAGGTAATTGTAGCCTTTGTAGGTAGTCTTAAATTGTCTATCCAAGCAGCATCTTGGTTTTTAGAGACAGATACGTCCTTTGTATATTCAAATCTAAGAGTATGTACTCCTGCATTGATAGCATATTTTTTTAATTCCATTTCGGTAGACAATCCAGAAAGCTCTAATTTCTCTACTCCGTCCAAATAGAATTTGAACTTGTCGTAGTTTTGTTCAGAAGAAACTCCTACATAGAAAGAAACAGTGTCTTTTGCAGAGGATTCAACAGAAATAGTCAAAGAAGTTGTTCCATTGTGGTTAATTGTACCGGAACGCAAAGCATAGCTTCCTTCATACACCATTGTAGAATCAATAAACCAAGGAGCGTTGCTGTCATTTTGCCAATCTGTAGGGATAACACTATTCTCGAAAGTCTCAATCGTAACTTTGCTATCAATAGTAAATACCTTGGTTATGCTATAGTAATCTGCTGTGTAAGTAATCGCAAAACTAACAGGCTCTTCATTGCTTATAGAACATTCGAAATCTCCTTGAGCCGAATGCTTTGCAGCAATCGCTATTACGTCCTTTTGATTAGTTGAAACAAATGAAATGTTTTGAGAACGGCTTTCAATGCTAACAGTACCTTCTTTTGTCGCAACCTTGCCATTGTTAAGAAGAGTGAACTTAATAAGCCTACCATTCTCACTATTTCTAATACTAGCCTCTGAAATATCTAAAACCGGAGCTTCAATTTCTTTTTTTACTAATCTTTGTGTTTGAAAGTTATGACCATCTAAAAGGATAGAAAAGTTAAGAACAAGACCATCTTCCAAAGCTTCGTGAGTTCTAAATTTGAAAATACTGTCGCAAACCTTTGTTGCATGAGCATCAATCGTACCAGCATTCAAATGATATTGGCTTGTGATGCTAGCGTTCTCTAACCATTCGATATGAATAACGCTATTTGTCAAAGGGTGATTGCCTATGTTTTGAGCATTAAGGTGAATGAAATATTCCTTATTTGCTTGCAGACTTTCAACACTCTCACCATTTGAAGCATCTTCAAATCTTATGTCTTTCAATATAACATAAGGCTCGTTTAATGCCACAAATGAAATTTCGTGAATAAGAGTTTTGTAGAATTGATTAGTCAATACAACCGTCAAACTGCTACTCTCAACAGCATCGAAGTTAAGAGTAAGCACACCGTTTGCATCAGCTTGAGCAGCTGCAACAAGAGTATTCTCAGAACTTAAACCAACATAAGTGTAAGGAGGAAGGTTATCGAAAGTCAAAGATGTAGTACCAATAGGCAAAGTTGTAGGGATATTTACATCAAACACTTGCCCCTTGCCAACAAAAGGAGTCAAAGAAGGATCACCCATAAGGTTGTAAGCCTCCCAATAATATCCGTTGCTAGAAGAATTCGACAATTCAACAGCCAAGTTGCCTGCTTGCACCAATTGACCAACCGTTGTGTACCATTTATCGAAGCTTTCGCCATGGGTATGGAACATTCTGTCATAAGCACTAAGATAAGACGCATTATATTCAGGGTTTAATGTAATACTCTTTGCACCCACTGACCAATAGAAATCCTCATACCAATAAGTGTAATTACTAGCTCCAATAGCCGCGACAGCCGCTTTGTTTTCTGCTCTTAGGAGTTTCTCTGTAAAACACTCCGAAACATTATATCTACTTGCAAGACAACAATTGTTTATAAACACACCATACATGCCGGTATTTGTCATCACCCCAACATTAGTTTTAGTGAATGAAGGGTCACCCCAACCGCTCTCGTCGCAGTGAGCAGAATAATTTATCCAAGCTTGACCTTGATTCATTTTGTTCCTGATTTCCGAATCCTTAGTTCCCGAAGCAGGATTGTAATAAATAGAAGTATCTAAACCCTCGAAATATTGCTTAACGTAATTCATCTGACCATTAACACAAGTTGGAGCAGGAGAAGCAGTTTCCTTACCCGCAACAAGCAAAATCCTGTCAAGGAAATCATCACTCTCAAAAGCATACTTCTCATAAGCCACAGTCTTGGCAACGATAGCTTCCATTTGAGCAGCACTTGTTGCAGAGAAACGACCATAGAACAAATCCGGAAGAATGTCTCCCGTATATTCAGCATAGTAAAGGTCAGTAGGGTGTCCGCTTGTGCCATCTGTATGCTCCCCACTAAAAGTAGGCACCTTGTTTACATCGCCACACAACAACAAATAGTCAGCAGCAGGATTGTTCTCATTAGCCTCGTTCCATAAAGTCTGCAAATAAGTCTTAATATCAGCAGCAGT
>JAGBSA010000058.1 GCA_017632095.1 Bacteroidales bacterium
AATAATCCGAAAAAAGAGGTAAATCTTTCATAAGTTGATTTTAGTGTTAGAATTCCAAAGTTAATTTTGCGTTTATTTGAGATGGTGTCAAATAATTTGGCACTCCGTAATATTTGTTTGAATAATCGGCAACCCAAAAATAGGATATGACGTTCTTACTTGAGAATACGTTAAACCATTCTATGTTAAACCATATCCTCTTGAAAAATTTCATAAAATTATCTTTTGCCCATGAGGCGTCTTCATCTTTAATTCTGAATGTGAATGCTATATCACAACGTAGGTAATCGGGCATTCGGTTTGTTTGAAGGTAGCGTTCAGCATTTGGAGCGCCATAAGGATAACCGCTTCCGTAGTTAAAACTTAGGTAAACCCTCAAATACGGCATCTTTGGCACATAATCCTGGAATGAAATATTGATATTATAAAGTTGATCGGTAGGACGTGGTATGTATCCTGCATTATCACCCTCTATATCTTCCTTTGTATCCATCAAAGACAAAGAAATCCAAGAGTCAATTCCCTTTATAAACTCACCATACAAACGAACATCTATTCCTTTTGCGTATCCGATAGAGTTATTCTGAGCACTATAACGTAATTGAACATTATCTACGCTGTATGGAATCAAATCCCATAGATATTTATAATAAACAGAACCCATCAACTTAAAAGGACGCTCAAGCATTGTGAACTTCCAATCTCCAGAAAGAACTATATGCCATGATTTTTGCGAGCGAATATCGGGATTGATTTCTCCTTTTTCGTTTCTGAATTCTTTATAGAAAGGACTCTGTGCGTAAACTCCAGTGGCTAATCTAAACAATAAGTCGTGTTTTCCTACTGGTGCAAAGCCTACGCTTGCTCTTGGCGATAGGAATACTTCGTTATTGAAATCCCAATACATAACTCTTGCACCGGCATTTGCAAACAGGTTTCCTATTTCAAGGTTTTTCTTCCAATCTCTCTGCACATAGGCATTGAGTCTGTTGGAACTGATTTCATTGTTTGACTTAAAGACATTTTGCAAACTTGGTGCCGAGACACTATCATACACGCCGGGTATATCAGGATTTGAAGGTATGGTATAACCTGCTGAATCTACCATCTTCCATTCGTTAACTCTGTCGTATATCATCTCACGTTGGTATTTTACTCCCCATGTGAGTTTTCCTGCGTCATAGAATCTGAATCCTTTATGTTCGATATTGTAGATGTTTGCTACAAGATGATTTCTTGCATGCTCAATATAAGTTCCTATTCCTCGCTCTAAGCCCTCATCATCGCCATATCCCAAGCCTGTTTCCGACAACCAATACTGTCCTTGTATGTCATAATTTATACTTTCGTCGGTTGCAAATGCCGAAGCGATGAGTTTGAGTTGTAAATCTTTTTTTGGATTGTAGGTATACATTAAAGCACCAAACAAAGATGCGAATTTATCCAATTCTTGTCCGTCAAAATATACCTTTAACTTCAACATCTCATATACGTTTCCAAAAGATGTTTCTCTATTCTGAGGTATGAAGTTGTAGGTATTGTAAGCTAAGTTACCAAGGAAAGCTATTTCTGACTTTTCATTCAAATCATATGTTGCGTAAACTTGCAAATCGTTAAACGAAGGGAAGTAATCTCCCTCTGTATCCATTGCTGAAATCAGGTGTTTGGTATTTTTGTTTCTGAATCCAAGCTGATAGGAGAATCTACTGCCAAGTACTTGTTCTAAATGCAAGCTTGCTCCCAACAGACTAATAGAAGCATTTGCCGAAAACTCATTTGGCTTGCGGTATTTAATATCTAAGACTGACGACATCTTATCTCCATATTTTGCATCGAAACCTCCTGAGGAGAATGTAATGTCGGAGACCATGTCGGAGTTGATAAAGCTCAATCCTTCTTGCTGTGCATTTCTCACAAGGAAAGGTCGGAACACCTCTATGTCGTTTACATATACTAAATTCTCGTCAAAATTTCCTCCTCTGACGTTATACTGCGTACTAAGTTCATTATTAGATGATACTCCTTCAAGGGTTTTTATCAAACTCTCAACTCCACCCGTTGGACCTGCTACATTTTTCGCCCATTCGGAATTTATGCGTACTAAACCTTCCTCTCGAGAAAAATCACCTTTAATATCAATTGTCGGCAACAGGGAAGACTCTATGCTTAACACAAATTCGACCTCACGCTTCTCTCCTTTTTTTAATATCAAAGTTCTCTCTTCTGTTCTATAACCAACAAAAGATGCGACAAGTTTCAATTCCTTACCATATGGAACTTGCAAAGAGAAACGTCCTTCACTATCTGCCATTACCCCTATGGGCTTTGACAAATTCACAATACCGACATTGGCTGCCGGAAGTACATTCTGTAAACTATCCTTAACTACTCCGTAAATCAAAGCTTGATTCTGCGAAAACGAAACGAAGAAACAAATTATTGAAACGAAGAAACAAATTATCCTTTTCAAGTTTTATTGCTTTAATGTGCAAAGATACGAATTTATAGCTTTACAAGCCTAATCGCTTTCATAAAAAAAACAAGAAATACAGCAAGTGTAATTCTTGTTTTTAGGCGTTTTGTAAAATCAATTTGTTTATTCCGCTGTGCTAATACATATATTCGGTACTTCCATAGCCTATAAAAGAATCATAATCATTACCCGGCTCACGGTAATACAAAAATACATTGTATCGATTTTGTGTTTCGGAATGATTACCCTCTATTTCTCTGTATGAAGCTTTGGTATAACCATTTGGCAAGAAAAGTATCTGGTAGTTATAATAACCTTGCTTCAAGAACATTCGAAGAACGTATTGGTTCAAACTTGCATCGAACACAAACTTATTTTGCTCCGAAAACCGCCAATCGGTCAAATCTCCAACCACATAGTAGTTTCCTTCTAAGTTAAGCGGTGCAGGAAGATAGAAATACACCCATGCGTAATCGCTACACAAGGCATAATTTTCATCAACTTCGTTTCTAATGTAGTAAGCTCCCTTTAAGTCAGTTTGAGATACAAAAGGAGAACGTCCTTTCAGTTCTTCCTCTCTCAGTCTTACTATATTCTCCCCTCCAATGTAGTCTATATTGGACACAAAGTTAGAACGCTGACGCAAAGATGTGAAATCAAATACTCTAAACACATTTCCACCCTCGAAGATATTTTCATTTTTGAAACTAAACAGAAGTTCTACGCCTCTATCTTCTTTTATTGGAACAAAGCGTTTGTTATCTTCTCTGCCATTTTGTTGAATTGCGAGTTTGATTCTCGAACTTGGGCTATCGAAACTTAATCCTGATGTAGAATAAACTTTCACATCTACTTCTTGATGGGTGTTTCGCAAAGATGGTTCTCGGGATTGAATCACCGAAGCCGAAACATCTGCTTTCTTATCTAAGCAATAGAATCGTTTTGTAAAGACCACCTGATCGGGTTCGCCCTCTTTGTAGACTTTAAGTATATAATTACCGCTTTTTGTCAAACGTGTAGTTTCGTTAGGTAAGCTTTGCTCATAATGTACGTAGCGTTGAATGGTGTTAAACGAATTTGCAAAATTCTCAACCAAAGCTGTCTCAAATCCTTCTATGTAATCGGTATATTCTAACGAACTTTCAGTCCAATCACTGTTGCAATGGATAAATGTATATTCGAATCGATGAGTTTCTTCCGACATTTCATCAAACGAAAGCCACAATCCCTCACTTTCATTCACGTACATAATTGGTAAATACAAATGTTCGTGATTGCTATACAAACCTACGGTTTTGATAAGCGGAGAATAAACCCTATCAGTCCATACAAACTGAGCGTAAACTAAATTTACGCTCAGCAATATTATCAAGAAAAAAAACTTTTTCATTACAATGACATATAGTCTTCAATTTCTGCTACAGTCTTTGGTATGTATTTACCAAGCAATCTGCAACCATCTTTTGTTACAAGCAAATCATCTTCGATTCTTATGCCGCCAAAATCTTTGTATTTCTCAACTTCATCGTAGTTTATGAAGTCTTTGCATTTTCTTTCGGCTCTCCATGTGTCTATTAATGCAGGAATGAAATAACAGCCTGGCTCATTTGTCAAAACGAATCCTTCTTGCAATTCTCTGCCAAGGCGAAGTGATGCCAATCCAAATTGAGTTGAACGAACGTTTTTCTTGTCATATCCTACGTAGTTTTCACCGTAGTTTTCCATATCGTGAACATCAAGTCCCATCATGTGTCCTAAACCATGTGGCATAAACATTCCCATTGCTCCTTCGGCAACTGCATCTTGCACATTCCCCTTCATCAGTCCTAACTCTTTCAAAGCGCTTGCCAAACGAGTAACTGCCGCAATGTGTATTTCAGAATACTTTACTCCCGGAGCAATTAGACTCGGTACAAGCGTCTGTGCAGCCAACACTGCTTCGTAAATATCTTTTTGTCTTGAAGAAAATTTTCCTCCAACAGGAACTGAACGTGTTATATCTGAACAATAACCTTCCGGATTCTCACAACCTGCGTCTGAAACAATCATTCTGTCTTTCTTTATTTGCAATGAATGATCATGTCCGTGCAAAATCTCACCGTGAGTTGTCAATATGATAGGGAAAGATACAGGACCACCGCCGGCTAAAGCCATTCCTTCCATCATTCCAGCTATTTCATATTCGTATGTTCCCTCTTTGGCTGCCATCTTCATCATTGTAGTGTGCATATTGTAAGCTGTGTCGATGGCTTTTTCGATTTCAACAATCTCTTCTTCGCTCTTGATAGAACGTTGCTTTACACAAGCATTGATTAACTCCACTGAAACATACGCTTTCACGTAATTACGATCTACATGTAAAAGTTCAGCGATGAAATTTACGTTTTCCGCTCTGTAAGGTGGAACAAAGTGAACTTTTCTTCCTGCAAAAATAGCTGCATCTAAGAATTTACGCAAGTCATTTATGTTTCCACTATTCTCAACACCTATTTCCAAAGCTCTGTCTCTCATGCTTGGAACAGGACCTGTCCAAATTATATCTTCTATATCTACGTC
Organism: Bacteroidales bacterium; assembly: GCA_017632095.1. Classification (GTDB taxonomy): domain Bacteria; phylum Bacteroidota; class Bacteroidia; order Bacteroidales; family P3; genus Onthomorpha. Next base: position 5,030 of record JAGBSA010000058.1, read on the forward strand.
TTCTCCGAACAAATACTCTTCTTGATTATCCACGTCAATAACTCCCACAAGGTTTTGCAAATTATGAGCGAAGAAATATCTGAATGTGCTGTCTTGACGGAATGAATAAACATTAGCAGGATAGTTAAAAGGGCTGTCGCCGTTTCCTACCATTAAAATAACGCCGTGTTTTACATCTTTCATTAATTGTTTACGACGTTTGATGTAAGTTTCTTTTGCAAACATTTCTTTATTTGTTTATCTGTTTTTACTATATTACTTTGTTATTGAGCTGTTGGTAAACCACCGCCTCTGCGTCCTGCTTCCAAGATAGGTAGATTTGCTTCGGTAGGTATATAAATCACAGTTTTTTCATTAAGATTGTTTTGATTTCTTACCCAAAGGTATTGAATGTAAGTTTGAGTAAGCGTACCGTTTTCAATCTTAATTGCCTCAGCTGCTCCTTTTGCTCTTTCGATTTCAGCTTTTGCGTTTAGCTTTTCTGCTTCCAAATTAGCCCTTGCTTCTTCAACTTTAATTCTTCTGTTTTGTTCCGCCTCTGCAAGTTGAGCTTTACCTCTCATTTCTTGAGACCAAACTCTATAAATAGGCATTCCAAACATAGCAATACCAATGAATGCTAAAACACAAACAACTAAAATTACAACGTGTTTTGGTTTTATTGTATACATACGCTAATTAATCTTAAATGTTTTTCAATATTTCTAATGTGTGTTTCCAATATAAATCTACGGTTTTAATTTCCAATCTTTCGTCTGGAGAGTGTACTCCTCTTAATGTTGGTCCGTAAGAAATCATATCCATACCTGGATATTTTTCGCCTATCAATCCACATTCCAATCCTGCATGTATTGCTCTTACTATTGGCTCTTTGTTAAACAATTTCTTGTAAGCATCAACAGCAATTTTCAATATTTGACTATCTGGATTTGGAGCCCAACCTGGATAACCATCACCATGTTCTACGTCTGCGCCAGCTAATAAGAAGCAAGATTCAACTCTATATGCTGCTGCGTATTTAGAACTTTCTACTGATGAACGTTGAGATGTTGTTATAAAGAAGTGGTCTTCTTTCATCTTGATTGAGGCTAAATTTGTAGATGTTTCAACAAATCCCGGTATTTCTCTACTCATAGCTAATACTCCGTGAGGACAAGCATATAAAACATTTAACAAATTGTCTTGGCTCAACATATCAACTACGAATTCTGGTTTTTCTGCTTCCATTAGAGTAATTTCCATATCAGGTTCTGTTGTTCTGAATTCGTATTTTAAGTCTTTTGTGAATTTTTCTACAATTTCTTTCATTAATTCAACATCCGCATCTGCTACAACAAATGTTGCGTAAGCTTCTCTTGCTATTGCATTACGAAGATTTCCTCCGTCAAAGCATGCAAGACGTAAATCCATTTCTTTATCCAATGACCAAAGAATACGATTCAACAATTTATTTGCACAAGCTAAACCTTTGTTGATATCATCTCCTGAGTGACCTCCTTTTAATCCTTTTACCATTATTTTAAATGCAGGAGCATCTGGAGTTTCTTCTTTATCAAAAGGAAGTTTTGCAACAGTGTCTATTCCACCTGCACAACCTATGAATATTTCCCCTTCATCTTCTGAGTCAAGATTTAAAAGTATTCTACTTTTCAAAACTTCTGGAGATAATGCTTCTGCTCCTGAAAGTCCTGTTTCTTCATCTACTGTGAATAAACACTCAATTGGTCCGTGCTCAATATCGTTTGCGTCTAATATAGCTAAAGCAGTCGCAACCCCAATTCCGTCATCTGCTCCCAATGTTGTACCATCTGCTTTCAACCATTCACCATCTATTCTTGGAACAATAGCGTCTTTTTGGAAATCAAATTCCTTGTCGATATTTTTTTCGCAAACCATATCTATGTGAGATTGTAAACATACCCAAGGAGAATTTTCTTTCCCTTTAGTTGCTCCTTTACGTATAATTACGTTTCCTATTTCATCACTTACGTATTCTAAGTTTCTTTCTTTTGCCCAATTGATTAAATATTCCGTCATCTTCTCTTCATGCTTTGAAGGACGTGGAATTGAAAGAATTTCTCCAAAGAATTTGAATATTCCTTTTGGCTCTAAATTTTCTAAAATGCTGTTGTTTGACATATTGTTTTGTTATTAATTATTCTTATTTGATGAAAACGTTTTAATTCTTTGTTTTATTTTACTGATTCTTTAATTCATTTTTTTAATTCTTTGAATCATTTTATTAATTCTTTAATTCATTATTAAACATTCTTTAAACGAAAAAAAAGAATGTAGCTACCGATATTATTATCCAAAGTACAAGCCCAAGTAAAAAGGGTCTTAAGCCTACTTGTTTTAAATCCGCAAAACAAAATCCACTACCTATCATAAACAATGCTAAAACCATTCCTCTTTTTCCAACATATGACATCACATCATAGGCAGGTTGTAAGCTTGGCAACAAGCCTTCTATTAATATTGCTATTAAAAAGTATAATATAATCCAAGGAATTTTGATTTTGCTCTTAGATTTATCATCTTTCTTTGAAATTAAAATCACTAAA
>JAGBSA010000059.1 GCA_017632095.1 Bacteroidales bacterium
GAAAAGAAACAACCTACTGAATCTTTGAATCTATATCGCAAATCAGCTCTTCAAGGATTTGAACCTGCGAAAGAGCCCGTTGCTTTGGCTAGATATAGAAACGACAAACAAATCGACAGTTTACTTAACTTGAAAACCATAAACAGAACTGAATCCAAATTTATTTTAGGAAAAGAATACGTTAGCGGAAAGTTAGTTAAGAAAAACGTAAAGAAAGGTTTGGAATATCTTCAAACTGCAGCATCGCAAGGATACGCAGAAGCATATTTGGAACTCGGCATATTATACAAAGAAGGTAAAGTCGTAAAGAAAAATACTCGCAAAGCGAACAATTACTTCAACGACGCTGTTGTTCTAGGTTGCAAAGAGGCAGAACTTTATCTACCTGCACAAAAGAATAAATAGCCAATCCGAAATACGAAACGAGCAAACGACATGACACAATTAGATATGAACGCCTGCAAAAATGCAGATAAATGGTTAAATAGTTGTATTGATGAATCAACTAAACAAGAAATCATACACCTAAGAGAAGAAAATCCCGAAGAATTTAACGATGCATTCTACAAAACTTTGGAATTTGGAACAGGAGGTCTAAGAGGGATTATGGGGATTGGTACAAATAGAATGAACTCCCTAATTATATCAATGACCACTCAAGGATTCTGCAACTACATTCGCAAGAATAAACCAAGCGGTTCGATTCGCAGTGTCGTATCTCATGATAGCCGTAACAATAGTCGCGATTTTGCTCTTACAACTGCAAGAGTTATGGCGGCAAATGGCTTTGAAGTCTTTTTAGTTGAAGAGCTCCGCCCTACTCCATTGTTATCTTTTGCCGTTAGAGAATTGAATGCAGACGCTGGTGTTATGATTACCGCTTCTCACAACCCTAAAGAATATAACGGATACAAAGCCTATTGGAACGACGGAGCGCAATTAACCACGCCACATGACGAATTAGTGATAGAAGAAGTAAATAAGATAGATGACATCTCTCTTATAAAAACTCAAAACGACAATACAAACATAACAATCATAGGAAAAGATATTGACGATATTTATTTGAATCGAATCAAATCTCTTTCTATGGACAAGGGATACATATCTAAACATAAGGATTTAAGAATCGTTTATACACCACTGCATGGCACAGGAATAACACTTGTTCCTACAGCATTGAAACACTATGGCTTTGAAAACATTTCCATCGTTGAACCACAAGCTATCGCAGATGGCAACTTCCCTACTTGCATTTCTCCAAACCCAGAGGAGCCTGCAGCATTAGAATTGGGACTACAACAAGCTAAAAAGGAGAATGCAGACATTCTTTTAGCAACAGACCCAGACGCCGACAGAGAAGCAATTGCTGTTAAGAAAAAAGACGGCGAATGGATTTTGTTAAACGGAAACCAAACCGCGACATTACTTTCTTATTATCTGATAAAACGTTGGAAAGAAGAGGGGAAGCTAAACGGCAATCAATATATCATAAAAACAATAGTTACAAGCGAAATAATTAGAAAAATAGCCGATTCATTCAAAGTTGAATGCTTCGACACGCTTACAGGCTTTAAGCATATCGCATCAAAGATTAAATCACTTGAAACAACAAAAGAATACATCGGAGGAGGAGAAGAAAGTTTTGGATACTTAATTGGTGATTTCGTAAGAGACAAAGACGCAATTTCTGGTTGTTGTATCTTAGCTGAAATGGCAGCTTACGCAGCCGAAAAGGGACAAACTCTATTCGATATGATGTTAGAATTGTATGTAGAGCACGGTTTCTACTACGAAAAACAAGTATCAATAACTCGAAAAGGCAAATCCGGAGCAGAAGAAATCGTCTCAATGATGAACAACTTCCGTTCAATACCTCCAAAAGAACTTGACGGAATTCATATCGAAAAAATAGTCGATTACCTTGAAGCAGAAAAAACAGGATTGCCTAAGAGCAATGTTTTACAATTCTTTTTGGCCGACGGCAGCAAAGTATCGGTTCGCCCATCTGGCACAGAGCCAAAAATCAAATTCTATTTCTCTATCTGCTCATCAATGAATAATATTGCAGAATATGAACAAAAAGAAATAGAAGCAAATGCTAAAATCGGAAGAATCAAACAAGATTTAGGTCTAATCTAGATATATTTTGCAGAATCTAAGCACAATTAAAACAAATTCAAGCACTATCTAAACAACTGATAATTAGAACTGAGCAATTAAAAGCAATAAAAAAGTTAAAATTTATTTGGCAGTTTAGAAAAAATACAATACCTTTGCAAACGCAAATAAGGTTGGTGTCATAGCTCAGTTGGTAGAGCAAA
>JAGBSA010000060.1 GCA_017632095.1 Bacteroidales bacterium
CTTTGCTTTAGGGATAGGCACAGTATCAAGGAAAGTTGCGTAATTTGCATTGTCAGGCAAACAAGAAATTTTGAAAATCTTTCTCGTGTTGCCGTTTGCATCAACGTAAGCACTCGTACCGTCCTTTGCCAACAAATTAGTGCCTTTAATCGTCAAAGGGTAAGAAACGGTCGCTTCGTTCGTGGTATCAGTGTTCTGCGACAAAGAAGTGCCAGCAGGTGCAACGTTCACATTCAACCACCATACCTTCTTCGTTTTTTGAACCGCCTTACCACTCGTCTTGTCTTTCACAACGATATAGCACTCTGCGCCGACAGCAATATCAACGTTGCCCAAAACCTGAGCTTCAGCAATACCTTGCTCAATTTCCATCTCAAACCCCAAGTCTTTCTCAAGGTCATCGTCTCTTGCGCTCATTTCCAAAGAGCCAGTGCTTCCCTTGTCGTTCATCTGAGAAAGGATAATTTCACCATCTCCGTAAATATCTTTTGTGTCAATATTCTTTTCAGTGCTAATTGCCGTTAAATACCCCAAAGGCTTAACCGTTGACCCATCAGCAGAATATACACCGTTTTTGCAGTTAAATTCAATAATGTTTTTACCTGCTTTCGAAGGAACTGCCATTTTTATATCTCCTTATTTAAGTAGTTGTTTTGTTTAATTCGTCAACTATAATGTCAACGATTTTGTCTTTGTTTCGCTCAAATGTCGCTCTCATAAAAGGCTTGCCATTTTTGCTAAATTCAATTAAGTTAGAAAGTGGTATATTATATCCATATTCATTTTTACCACCCACGTCAGTATTCCCAACATATCTAACACCGTTATACTTATATGTTCTTTCCCAACTATCCTTGAACTCTCCTGTTTCTCCTACAGGGCTTGCTTCCTCAAATTTATCGACTAAAAAATCAGACGCTTTATCAAGGGCAATTTCTTTTTGTCCTAAAAGTTCATTAGCATACTCGTTCAAAACTTCGTGAAGTTCTTGTGCTAAATTTATTTGATGTCTACCACTTTTAGTTTTATGAGTATACCCTTTGTGATAATCGCCGTAGATGTCAACATAGTTTCTTTTTTTACTTGTTGTCCTCTTCCTCGCCAATGTATTCAACTCCTAAACTAAAAGTATACTCAGTAGACTTCAATGCTTCGTTATAGCCTAAGTTAAAACCTTGAAACGCAATGTCTTGTGCTTTTAAATGTTGTTTAATCAACTTCTTGTTTTTGTTGTGCAAATCAGTTGTATCATCCGCAAAACCTTTTGACACAAGTATTATATCACAATCAGCGTATCTTGTCAAGCCTTTGCCGTCACCAATCACTTCGTCATTGTCGGTTATTTCGCTACGCAACAAAATATAACTGCTGGGCGTATCTTCAGGCTCTTCGTGCATTACTTCTTTATAGATGGGGATTTTATGCTTAATATATAAATCTTTCGTTATATCCCATAATATTTGAATTGGTTCTTTCCCGATATAAATCATTTACTTAAATACTCCCTTACAGCGTTTTCAATATCCTCGTCTTGCAAGGTAATGATATTCAGCTTACAATCTTTCGGTTCTTTTGCTGGTGTCAAAGTCTTGATTTCATATAAGCCATTTTCCATCCATAAATACTTCTGCCCTTGGTAATACATCCGATCAATTTCTATCGTGTATTGAAACGTCATATTCTGAAATTGCCCGAGCTGTTGCGTTTGCACGCCAGCAAGGTTTTTCTTTGCGATAATCTTACTGGCGTGTGCAACAGTTTTTTTCCGATCTCCCGTCTCTTCGTCAACTACCGATTCAACATCGCATAACATGACAAGTCTTTGAAGGTTAAACATTGATAGCATCCCCTTTTGTCGATAAAGACAGCTTGTTTTTTAAGAGCGTTATCGTAGAGTTGTTAGCAATGTCGGTCTTGTTCATCAATGCTTCTGCGTATAAGCAAATCAAAGATTGTCCCAAATTACTGCTCAATCTTTCGGCACTTATATCATCTTCTGCTAAATCAAAAACTGCCCTATCTATCCAAGTCTTATAATACTCGTCAAGCGGATTATTTTCCTTATTAAAATCGCCAATGCTTAATTTGTATTTGTTCAATAAAGCATCACTATATACATAAGCATAAGAAATAGGATAAATCTTTTCAACCGCCATTGCTATTTACTCCTTTTTAGACTTTTTGTCGTTTGGTAATTAGGAACCAGTTTTCTTCTTGCCGTATACAAAGGACGAAGGAACAGGAGCCGCCGTTACCATCATGTGAGCTGTATATTCTTTAATACGCTTCTTGTTGGAAATATCTACGCCAAGTTCCATACCCTTGTTAATGTTTGCCTTGTACCACTTGCCAACGTTACCAATAATAAAATCTCCTGCTGCAAGATTAGGGTCTGCTTCTACAGGGAATGTAGACATTCTCGTCAAACCGCCGCCGTTAAGTACAGGAAGGATATAATTCCCATTCTTATCCTTACTGAACGTAATGCTATCAAAAATATCGGATGCAACGTAGATTTTTGCACCGGCTCTCTTCTTAACAGGAAGAGCTTTAATGCCAGCTTCAAGTGCTTCTCTCAAATCCGTAACAGTGGATGCGTATTCGGCGGAGATTGCGCCAATGGTAATACCTTTAACGTGATCAGCAGAACCAATACCATAAATGTAATCGTTGATAAGAAGCTCACGCATAGATTCGCTGATAAGAGAAATAAGGTAATCAGTAAATTCTGCGATTGCCATTGCTTCTTCTTCAAACGTAATTACGATGCTATCGGTATAGTTACCAGTTGCGCCGTTAAGGATATCCCACTTAACACTTTCGTTTTCAGTAGGAGAAAGTTCAGCCTTAACTTTTGCACCGCTCTTGCTTACTCTGTAAGGGAATTTAACTTTGCCTTTAATTGCAGTAGTTACGATGTCTCTATAAATAGGGCTTTCAAGTACTTCTTCTCTCAAGATGTCAAGCATAACTTCCTGATGGATAAAGATTCCACCATTGTTAATACCATCTGCGACAGAAGAAGGTGCTACAAAAGTTTCAGAAGTGGTAGTAGTTGCTACGCCCAATGCTCTCAATTCTGCATCGTTAAGCACTACGTCAGGTCTATGAGTGCTTTCTCTTAAAATATACTTTGCAAAAGCCTGTCTAATGTTTACGTTTTCCATATTGTTTTTAATACTCCTATTTTGATTTTTTTCGTTTTCTGCACTTACTCTTTCCTGTGCAGCTTTGATTTTTTCTTCTACGCTTCTAATTGCATCTCTCAATTCCGTTGCTTCCGTAGTCGAGCTTGCAATCTGTTCATCCGTCAGCGTATCACGGTGTTCTTGCAACTGCTTTTTAATCGCAGCTTTTCTCGCCATCAAACTTTCTTTTTCTAAGTTCAAATCACGAAGTTCAGTTACGCTATCATTCATTTAACAAATCCTCCAATCCCTTAATTTTTTCTTCACGTTCAGCCTTTTTCTCTGCCTCAATCTTTTCTTCCTCAGCTTTCTTTTCAGCGGCTACACGTTCTTGTTCTGCTCTTTCTTCAGCTTCAGCCTTTGCCTTTTCTTCGTCAACTCTTTTTTGTTCTTCTTCAGAACGTTGTCGTTGAGCAATTACCGATGCCTCTTTATAAGCTGGGAATGGGGTGATCGTAATTTCAAATAGCTCGTCAATGTGAGTTATAGTTCGCAAACCTGTCGAGGGATTCACTTCGTCACTGCACGTAAACCCAAAAGACATTCCGTCTACAAGTCCTGCTTCCACTAAGTTGTAAATATCTCTTGCGTATTGGGTATTTGGCAAATCAGCTTCAAAGAACAAGCCTGTTTCGTCAATTTCCATTCGCATATTTACGCCGTTTCTTGCAAGTACCTTGTCAGGTTCTACATTGTGACCGCCCACTAAGTACACATCTGTTAAGTCAGTGCCCTCCAACGCTGTCGGCATTATCGTTTCTCGGATTTTGCCATACCAAAAGTCGTGAATTTCTGTTTTGGTATTAAACAGGATTGGATAACCACGCAATACTAACTTTTTTCCGCCTTCTTGCTTTTCGTCAACACGTGTCTCTAGCTTGACCGACCTATATTCCTTGCGGTTCTCCATTACTTGTCTCCTTTTTAGTTTCTATATCGTCAGCTTGATTGCTGTCGGTATCTTTATCTGTTGGTTGTTTAACTTTCCCAAGTTGATATTTATCTGCAATTTCAATATCAACAGTATCAGCCGTAACTCTATACTTTTTACCCCATCCGTTAGGAAGTGGAGGTTGCCCCAAATATTCACGGCATTCGTCTTGATTAAGAATCCCAGAACGAATTGCAACGCTAAACAATGCCGTTCTTGCTTGCAAAGTCGTTACCGTTAATGCGTGATAATCAAACTCAATCCTATGACCAAAATAATATTCGTTTGGAGTAAATAGCTTATTTGTAAATTCTCTTTCACACTGAATAGCAAGAGGCTTAATCGTATTAGCAATAAACATTTGCATTTCGATTTCGCTTGCTTTGTTGTTGATAATGTTCTCGTTAATGCTAAAATAGTTGTAAACGATATTGATTACTAATTGCATTAAATCACGATTGACCTGCGTTTCAGTCCAGCTTATAGGCGTAACCTGCCACATCTTATCGAAGTACACGAGACCATCAACATTATCTGCAAAGTTTGCCTTTACTGCTTCCATTGTGCCTTTGCGGTCTTTTTCTTTAAGTTGTCCTTGCCCATTAAGATTGCTTTGAAGTATCGCTCTCGGCTTTTTAGGGTTTGCAACGTTTACTATTTGCTCGCCTAAACTTTTAAGCACCGTTTCATATAAGCCTAAATTGTTTTGCGTTCCACCTGTCAAAGATGAAAAACGATTCAAATAAATCAACGAATTAAGGTTGTATTTCTTTTCAGGGTTATTTCTTGCATCAAAAAACTGCACGTACCCGGAGCCATTTTCTAAAGTGATTTTTTTATTCCTTACTGGTAGTGGATAAATTTTTGACAGCGCACCCGTCTTTCCATCGAAAATAGGTTCAGCAAAAGCATCGTTTTGAACAAGCAAATCCGTAATAAGAGTCTTTATAAACTGCGTACCATTCTGCAAAGGATTCGGCTGATATGTCAATACACGATTTGTTGCATCTTCTAAATAAACAACGTTCCCTTCCTTGTCAACTCTTTTATGCCAGACAGGCACAGCACTAAATATATCTGCAACCTTCTCAATAGCCGTTCTTACTTCTGGAATATCGTATATTTGATTTGCATAGTTCCAAACAAAGTATTTCCAGTTACCGCCGTAGTAGTTGCTGATAATACTTCGTATCTCTTTTTGTTTTCTATTACGCCTCAAAAAGTCAAAAAAACCCATCAGCAAATACTCCTTTTTTTATGGAAATTACATTGTCTCTTCTTAACAATAACATATTTTATTATTTTTGTCAAGCCTTTTACGACATTTTTTTGTTTTTTTTACTAAATATTGTGTTTTATCACTTTTAGAACACTATATCTTGAAATAATCAGGTATTTGTTCTGCATAGATTTGTTTTGCTCTGTCGTAGGCAATTTCGCAGTTATATAAACCAATGCAACCATCAACATGTCCATTCGATTTCGCTTTATTTACTGAAAGTTTGTTATCAACATTGCTTACTACTCTTACATTCCAAAAACAATATGGCAACAATTTATTATTTACATCAATAGCGTATTTTTTAGTTTCAAACAAAGTTCTTGAAAGTCTTATTGCCGGGTCTAATGCGTAACCTTGCCAAACAGGTGTCAAAATTCCGTCATCCCTGTTTTCTACTCTGTTGTCTTTGTCAAATTCAACTTTTTCGTGAGTAAATTCTCCATTTTCAAGCATATCAGGAACCCAATAATTTGACATTGCTCTATCATAACCAATTTTCAAAAAGCTAACTTGATACTCATCTCGCAAAGTGACAAACCATTGTGTAACAGCCCTAAAATCTACCGTTGCACCTTTCGTTATAATTACAACTCTCGAAGTAATTTCATTATCAGAGTTCATATAAGTATAACTATTATAGTCTTGCCTGTCCTTTTTTGAATTTCGCTCTAAACAATCGGAAGCAATAAAGTATGCCTGTAATATAATTGATCTACCGTCTTTTAACAATATCTTCGCCGTTGCGTTGCATAAGTCCGTAGTAGATGCAAGGTCAACTCCACCCGTGGCGTATGTGTCATAAAACATTTCTTTCTTAATAGGCTCTACACAATCCTTAATGTGCGTCATATCGTAGAAATCCATTACAGCACCGATTTGCCTATTCAAATGCTTACTAATAAAAGTGTTACGCATAATAGGATCGTCCTTCATTGCGTTCCATTGCTCTTTTAAAAACTTTAATGTGGGTCTACCATAACGCATTCCTGGATTTGCTTTTATCCACTTTGTCGTATCTTCAATATCATCAGTATCATCAATGCCAAACATTAAAGCAAATATTCTATCTTCTTTACCAAGTTTCTTTTTTCTTAAAAATTTTCTATTTCTTGCTAAAAGACTTTCGTATAAACTTTCAGGCGTTATTCCGGCTGAACTAATCACAAGCATCATAGGTTGCTTTCTTGCACCCATACCAGACTTCAAAGCATTGTATTGGTTGAAGTTGGTAATTTCGTGAATTTCGTTCGCAACAGCAAAAGAAGGGTTGCTACCGTCTTTACCTTTTATTCTGCCTGATAAGTATTCAAGTTTTCCGTCATTTATACTACAAATAATTTGACGTTTTTCTTTACTTCCTGCTTTCTTAAAGATTTGATTAAGTGGCTCGTTTTTAATTTCGTTTTCCACAATTTCAAATGTTCGATAAGATTGATTGCTATTTTCAGCAACGATTTGACCCCACGCTCTTGGCTCTTTATCAAGTCCCAAAAAGTAACAAATCAAAGGTGCTACAAAGTGGTCTTTCCCCCATTTTCTTGCAACGCCTAAATCCATTTCAGTAAAGTATCGAATATAGCAATTATAATCTTTCGACCACTCTTTAATTCCAAGTATGCACGCAGCGATATAACGTTGCTCCATGTCTAAAATTATAGGTTGACCTGCTAACACACCTTCACGATGCTTGAACATTCTGCAAAACTTTTCAAATGCAATAGGGTCTGCTTCTTTATAAACGATGTTTTTTCTCGTTATAAGCTCTTTGATTTGCCTTATATTATCTTTTACGTCTCTATTAAAATCTTGAGGTCGCTTTTCAACATAAGAGATATAGTCTTTAATCCATTTTAACATTTTTAATCGTCTGTCCTATTCAATAATTCTCTAAACGGATTTTCTTCTTGTTTTGCATTTGCACCTTTAACCCCTGCTCTTGCTCTTGCTAAAGGACTCAAACCCAACTGATCAAAGAACTTCAAACACAACAAAGCGTTGTCGTGTCTCTTCTTTAAGTTCGGATTCGCCTTTACTTGCATTTTAGGTTGACCGTCTTTATCAACCATACCACTATCAACTAAAACGTATGCCCTATTATCTTTCTTCAACTCTGCATCTGCTTCATCGGTTGCGACTTTTGCTCTACAATAAAGTTCCATCAACTGAACGTCTGCATCGCTTACCATACAGTTTACCGTTCCCCTAAATATCTTGACAAGCCAATTCCAAACTTCAAGTTCTTTCTCGGTCAAGTATTCAGGCGGTTCAAATTCCTGCGATTGATAGATAGGTGTTGAATTTTCCCTTGCTTCTTTGTGTTCTTTCGTTTCGTGGTAAACTTCTTGGTTCACGTTTATTTTTGGTTTTCTTCCTGCCATTTATATGTTCTCCCAATCTTTTAAAAATTTCTGTAAAGGACTTATGCGCTCGTGTTCGGAATTGTGGCAATCTGGGCATAAAAGAACAAGGTTATCAAAATCTAAACGCTTTGACCAATCTTCCTCTATGCTTATTCGGTGATGCACCTCACGGCCAGCCCTAACTATTCCTTTCTCTTTGCATTTTTCACAAAGTCCGTCCGCAAATCCAAATCTTGCTTCACGCAGCGACTTCCATTCGGCCGACTGATAAAACGCATTAAACCGTTCGTGATAAGTCTTTTTTTTGTCCTTTTTCAACCCACTTCACTCCTTTTGTTCATTTCTGCTCGTTTTTGATTATTCCCTTTTAAAAATCGAAAAAGTTTGAAGAAGAGTTTTTGCCGCGATTTTTTATTCCCACTAAAATTTTGAAGTGGTATAGGGGGGCTATCAAATGTAAACCAAATGTAGGCTTGTAGGCTTTGTAGGCATAACTTCCTATAAAGTATATTTTTTATATATATGTAAATGTATATATTTATGGTTTACATAGTTTACATATATAGTAAAGCCTTATAAATAAAAGGGTTGGCTGTCAACTATCCTGTAAACTATGTGTAAACAAAGTGTAAACTATCTACCTATTTTTTGGCATTTTCTTCAAATTTTTCAATTTTTCGCTAATTAGAACGGTAAACTATCATCTTCAATCTCAATCAATGTAGGCTTAGTTCGTTTACGTCTCCAACCTCGTTGAATGCCATAATTTTCAAACCTAATAGACTTAGATTTCTCCCATTCGTCCGTGAACATATTGTCAAATATGGACACAATGTCGTTGCTGTCCTTTTTGGTTATTTGCTGACTATATGCAAATGCGTTATCCCAGATGTCCTTTACGCAGGTCTTATCTTTATCTGATATATATTTCTGAATAACACCAATTCTCCAATCGTCTTCTACGCATTCAGCTTGCTTTTCTTTAATAACGTCAAGGATGTCTATATTTGCTACTAAAGAATAATTACCGGTGTCAAAGTTGTGCTTTGCCTCTAACCAGCATTGAAGGATGTCTTCTCTGCATTCTTTTTCTTTGTCAAATAAATCGTACCCATTGCAATGCGTTTCTATTGGAAGGAATCGTCTATTCCCTGTTGCATCGGTTAAGAATTGTGATCTGTTTGTCGTACCAATAAAGATGCACTTTCTTGGATTGTCAGTTACCCTTCGTTCATAAGGCTTTCTGTAGTTATCATTTTGCCTTGTTATAAACGATTTAACAGCTTCTACTTCTTTTGATTTTGTAAGAGCTAATAGTTCGCTTATTTCACAAATCCAAGCACCGTCTAATGCTTCCTTGCCTTCTTGACCGTCTAATTCGTTTACTTCCTTGAACCATGAATCGTTAAGTGCCAGCCAACGTATAAATGAAGATTTCCCCGAACCTTGCGTTCCTCTAAATATAGGCATAAAGTCAAACTTGCATCCGTTGTTATAAAGCCTTGCTATTCCACCTGCAAAAACAAGTCTTGCAACTTCCCTTGTATAATCATCGTCTTTACATCCTAAATACTTTTGAAATAAAGTTGATATTCGTTGTTTACCATCCCATTGCTTGCTTTCTAATAGCTGCTTTATTGGATTGTAAGAGTTTTTATGGCATACAATGTTAAATGCATCATAATAGCATTCGTTATTTCGCATTTTATAATTTGCTTCAATATATGCCTTCAACAATATATCATCTTGTTCGTTCCATATCTTCCCTGTTCTTGCATTTTCGGCAGACATTGACAATTCATTAAATCTTACTATGTCTTTAAGATTGCTGTCGTTTTCAAACACAATTAAGAAGTTCGGTATGGTCTTTTCAGGTTTTCCATTATTCGCCTTTTCAAGCAATTTAACGACTTCTACTGCGTTGCTTTCTCTAATTGCAATATCATACATTACTGCTCACGCTTACCCTTTGTTGCAAGTTTAAGAACGCAAAAAATACCGTTGTCGCTGATTCCGTCAATCTCACAAACCCATACCTTTTTGCTATTCATATATACTACCCAAACATCAGGCTTTTTAA
>JAGBSA010000061.1 GCA_017632095.1 Bacteroidales bacterium
AAAAAAACACCAGCTTTGGGAAAGGGGTTAGAGGCTTTATTAGGAAATGCCGCTATTAACAAGAATGATGCAGATGTCAGTAGCCTTGCAGCTGAGTTAAGCTACATTCCATTGAGCAAAATTGAGCCTAATCCAGACCAACCTAGAAAGGAATTTGATAAAGAAACGCTTGCCGAACTCGCACAGTCGATAAAAGAAAATGGAATTATCGTTCCATTGACAGTAATCAAAGAAAATGGTAAATATATCTTGATTGCGGGAGAGCGTAGATATAGAGCAGCCAAATCAGTAGGCTTAAAGGATGTTCCAGCTTACATAAGAATTGCTACCAAAAAAGAAGTTATGGAAATGGCTTTGGTTGAAAATATCCAAAGAGAAGACCTTAATGCCATTGAAATAGCCTTGTCGTTAAAGGGATTGATAGAAGAATGTAATTTAACGCAAGAACAAATGAGTGAACGCATAGGAAAGAATCGCTCGACCATAACTAACTACTTAAGACTTTTGAAATTGCCAGCAGAAGTTCAATTAGCATTAAGAAATGATACTATTTCGATGGGTCATGCTCGTTGTTTGATAAACCTTGAATCAGAGAGTGAGCAAATCGAAATAATGAAAAAAATAATCGAAAAGGAGTTGTCGGTTCGTCAAGTTGAAGAATTGGTAAAACAAAACAAAGAAAAAACACAACCAAAGTCAAAGACAAAAAAACAACTTCCAGAATATCATTCCTCAAAAAAAGAATCACTATCCTCCTTGTTGGATACCTCAATCGAAATAATGCGTTCGCAAAGAGGAAAAGGCAAGATAACCATTGCGTTTAAGAATGATAAGGATTTTGAACGCATAATGGAGTTGCTTGAAAGCGGAAGATAGAACGATGAAAGCACGAAGGATAGTAGCATTATTACTTTTAGGATTCTTGTTTACTCAAACGAGTTATGCTCAAAGAGTAGAGGGGGGCTTAAAACCTCATTCTTCCAAGCGTGCTTCAATTTATTCCGCTATACTTCCTGGAATGGGACAAGTATATAACCGACAAATATGGAAGGTTCCTATTATTTACGCACTTGGAGCCACAACTACCTATATCGCAATAGACAATTACCGCAATTCAATCAAATTTAAGAACGAGTACTTCAACCGTTTGAACGGTAATACCTCACAATTGCTTAGCGATTACGCCTCTTATAGTGACGAAAGCATACTATCCTTGCACGAGGCTTACAATAAAAACTTTCAATTAGGAATTATAGTTACAGGAGCGGTGTATCTGCTCAATATAGTCGATGCTATGGTTTACGGACATTTGTTTGACTTCAATATAAATGAAGACTTGTCTGCAAGAATCCAACCATTTGCATCTTCTTGTTTTGGTACCACGGCTCCACAATTTGGAATGACATTATCAATAGGAATTAAATAAAAAGTAAAAACAAATATGAGAACACTTGTAACCAACATAAAGAGCCTTATTCAGGTAGAAGAAAATCCTTGTGAGGCTGTTTGCGGGGCAGCAATGGCAGAGGTGAAATCTTTGGACAATGCTTACCTAATAGTAGAAGACGATAAGATTGCAGACTTCGGTAAAATGGAAGACTTGAAAGAGACTTCAGCTGACAAAATCGTAGATGCGAAACAACGTTTTGTTTTACCATCATTCTGTGACTCACATACACACTTAGTATATGCAGGTTCGAGAGAAATTGAATACATAGATAAGATTCGCGGATTAAGCTATGAAGAAATTGCAAAGCGTGGAGGAGGAATCCTAAACTCTGCAAAGAGATTGCAAGAAGCGAGTGAACAAGAGTTATTTGAAGATGCGATGAAACGTTTGGAAGAAATAGCATCAATGGGAACAGGAGCTGTTGAAATTAAATCAGGATATGGTTTGACAACAGAGGCAGAGCTTAAGATGTTGCGTGTAATCCGTCGATTGAAAGAAGCATCACCGCTAACAATTCGTGCAAATTTCCTTGGAGCTCACGGAGTGCCTATGGAGTATAGAGGAAACCAAGGAGCCTTTGTTGATTTGGTTATAGAGGAAATGATACCTCTTGTGGCAAAAGAAGGATTGGCTGACTTTATAGACGTATTCTGCGATACAGGATTTTTTACTGTTGAAGAAACTGACAGAATGCTTGAAGCAGGAGTAAGACATGGAATGATACCTAAAATACACGCTAACGAATTAGATTATTCTGGTGGAATAGAAGTAGGAGTTAAATATGGAGCATTGTCAGTTGATCACTTGGAATGTGTAGGTGATAAAGAAATTGCAGCATTGAAATCATCAAAAACAATGCCTACAATCTTACCTGGGGCAGCCTTCTTCTTGAATATGCCTTATTCACCGGCAAGAAAAATGATTGAGGCGGGCTTACCTGTAGCTATGGCATCGGATTTTAATCCTGGAAGTTCACCAAGTGGAAATATGCAAATGGTAATGACTTTTGCATGTGTGAATTATCGTTTGACACCGCAAGAGGCTTTGAATGCAACAACCATAAACTCAGCTTACGCAATGGGATTGAGCAAAACACATGGTTCAATAGCAAGAGGAAAACAAGCAAACTTCTACATAACAAAAGATATTCCTACATTAGAATACATACCTTACTATTACGGAACAAATAAGGTTGAAAGAGTATTCTTAAACGGTGTAGAACAATAGTGAAAAGGCTTTGAGTGTAACGCTTTTAGGCGTAAAACAATAAACAAAAGCGACAAGGAGGCTATTTATAGCAAGTCTTTGTCGCTTTTTGTGTATATCTACTCTTAGGAATCGAAGATTTTTTCGTAAATTTGCAAGCTTGAAGAATTTTAATCAAACTTCAAAGAGAACGACTTTTGATTTCGGTTTTCTAAATCTTGATTTTAATTTTCTAAAACGAAGAAAGAATTTTCTGAATCTTGATTTTGATTTTCTGAGACGAAGAAAGAAATTTTTGAAATTTGATATTGTTTTATTGAAATAAAAATCAATCACATATGATTACCTCTAAAGAAATAAGAGATAAGTTTTTGGAGTTTTTTGCTTCAAAATCTCATACGATAGTACCATCATCGGCAATCGTAGTTAAAAATGACCCTACCTTATTGTTTACAAATGCGGGAATGAATCAATTTAAGGATATTTTCCTTGGAAATTCAACCAAGACATTCCTTCGTGCTGCAGACTCACAAAAATGTTTGCGTGTAAGCGGTAAGCATAACGATTTGGAAGAAGTTGGTCGTGATACCTACCATCATACGATGTTTGAAATGTTAGGCAATTGGTCTTTCGGAGACTACTTCAAAAAAGAGGCCATAGCTTACGCTTGGGAGTTGCTTACAAAGGTTTATGGAATCGACAAAGAAATTATCTACGTTACAGTCTTTGGTGGAGATGAAAAAGAAGGCTTGCAGGCAGACCAAGAGGCGTATGAATATTGGAAAGAATGGATTGCGGAAGACAGAATCATATTCGGCAGCAAGAAAGACAACTTTTGGGAAATGGGAGAAACAGGTCCTTGCGGCGGTTGCTCGGAAATACATGTCGATTTGAGAGATGCAGAAGATAAAGCGAAGGTTAATGGTAGAGATTTAGTCAATAAAGACAATCCTTTGGTTATCGAGATTTGGAATTTGGTGTTTATGGAATACAATCGTATGGCTGATGGTAGTCTTGTGCCGTTGAAGGAAAAGAATATAGACACCGGAATGGGCTTTGAAAGACTTTGCATGGTTCTTCAAGGCAAAAAGTCAAACTATGACACCGATGTATTTCAGCCGATGATTAAACACCTCAGTCAAAAAGCTGGAGCGGAGTATGGAAAAGGTGAAGAGGATAAAGACATTGCGATGAGGGTTTGTGCCGATCATATAAGAGCGGTTTGTTTCGCAATAGCAGACGGACAATTACCTTCAAATGCAAAAGCAGGTTATGTAATCAGAAGAATATTAAGAAGAGCCGTTCGTTACGGATATACCTTCTTAGGATTCAACGAGCCATTCTTGTGTGATATGGTTGCAATTTTGGTTGAGCAAATGGGTGAACAATATCCGGAAATAAAAGCTCAACAAAGCCTAATCGAAAAGATAATTCGTGAAGAAGAGCAATCATTCTTGCGTACTCTTTCAAATGGTATAATGAAGTTTGAGAAGTATGTATCACAAAAGCAGGATAAAATCATAGATGGCGATTTTGCTTTTGAATTATTTGATACATACGGATTCCCTGTTGACTTGACCGAGTTGATGGCTCAAGAAAAGGGATACACTGTGGATATGGTTG
>JAGBSA010000062.1 GCA_017632095.1 Bacteroidales bacterium
TAACAATCAGCGGTACAGTTACCGTAGACGGGACATATCTTCTTGACGGTGAAACAGTATCTGTCAATGAAACAGACCGTGCAATTGAAGCGGATATTGTTCTCCAGGAAAGTATATTTCTTCCAATCTTTTCGCAATTCCTATTATCGGAATCTTACCCATTAAATCTAAAGCGACGAGGCTTTCAACTGCAGCGGACAATTGTCCCTTGCCACCATCGACAATAATTAAATCAGGTAAAGGTTTGCCTTCGGCTTTCAAGCGTCCGTAACGACGAAAGATGATTTCCCTCATTGAAGCAAAGTCATCTGGACCTTCAACTGTCTTTATATTAAAATGCTTATACTCTTTCTTAGATGGTTTCCCGTTTTTGAATACAACACAACTTGCAACTGGATAATTTCCTTGAATATTTGAGTTGTCGAAACATTCCATGTGATATGGCGGTTTAGGTAATTGTAAATCCTTTTGCATTTGTTCGACAATGCGATTGCTCCATCTCTCTGGGTCAAGTATGCTTTCCTTCTTTATTTTGTCGCTTTTCGCAAACAGAGCATTGTTATGACACAAATCCAAAAGCTCTTTTCGCTTATTATTTTGAGGAATGGTTTGTTTTGTGTACTCTTGTGGTAAATCCAAAAGCTGAGGTACTATTATTTCTTTGGAGTCCCATGATAGATTTTCGCGAATTTGGATAATTGCTTGGGTAAATAGTTCCGTTGGTGTTTCGTTTAACTTGCAATCAACCTGCACAGAGACCGAGCCAATTAAGTAACCACCAACCACTTTCATCGCATTAACCATTATATTCTCGTAAATTGGAACATAGTCATAGACTTCTACATCGAGATTTGAGTCAGACAATATGACTGTTTTCGCAGCATAGTTTTCCAACAGTAACAGTCGTTTTTTTATTTCTTCAGCTTGCTCGAATTTCAACTCGTTTGCGTAAGCCATCATCTGAGTTTTTAGCTCTTGTTTTACCCAAGCAAAATTTCCTCTTAGGATTTTCTTAATTTCGTTTATTGTTTGAGCATATTCGGATTTTGAAATCAATCCCTCACAAGGAGCATCGCATAGTTTTATCTGGTAATTCAAACAAGCTTTGTGCTTATTTCTATCAACACTTTCTTCGCTCATGGCTTGCGAACAAGTACGATAGCGGAATAATTTACGAATTAAATCCGTTATCTCCTTGAGTTGCTTGCCGCTTGGGTATGGTCCAAAGTACAAAGAGCCATCTCTTTTGCGTTGTCTTGTTGTAAAAACTCGAGGAAAATCTTCATTAGAAATGCAAATCCAAGGATAAGTCTTGTCATCTTTCAATAAGACATTGTACTTTGGCTTATATTTTTTAATAAGATTGCATTCCAATAACAAGGCTTCTATTTCGTTGTTGACAATAACAAGTTTTATATCAGCTATTTTTTTTACCAAAACTTTGGTTTTAGCACTCTGTTTGTCGTCTGAACGAAAATAAGAACTTACTCTATTTTTTAGATTTTTTGCCTTGCCGACATAGATAACGTTTCCCTCTTTGTCGAAGTATTGATATACTCCAGCAGAAGAGGGAAACGTCTTAAGTATTGTCTCTAAGCGAGACTTGATTTGATTAGACGAAGAATCGCCCACCATAAGATTTTAATCTATTCTACTATTTCCAAATCTGACTTTGCTACTTTCAAGCCTAGTTCCATTACACCAAGAGTTTCATACTTTCTACCCATGTTTACCAACTCTATAGTGTATAATCCTTTCTCAGGAAGGGTGATGTACTTCTTGCAAACTTCTTCTATGTCAATATAATCGCCAAGAGCATCACCTATCCACTTATCTCCATTTCTGTCTTTCAAAGCAATCGTATGCACACTTTCTCTTGTGATGCCAGAAGGTGAAGTTATAAGCATTTTGAAACTAATCTTCTCTTCATTAACATAAGGAGTGTGTCTTATCATAACAGAAATGTCATAGCTATCATCAGTGTTTTTAATATTGATATTTTCAAACACTACGCTTTTACCTTTTTCTATTCTTTCCCATTTATATCCCGGCAACTCTTTATATTGTTTGAAAACATCACCATCGCCACATGATGCCATAAAAAGAGAAAGGCTTAAGAATAAACAAGGAATTGAAAACTTTTTTCTCATAATTTCTATAATTCTTTCAAAGCATTAGAGACATTGTTTTCTATTCTCTTCAAAACATCTGAAGTTTCCTCAACTTGAAACTTTTCTCCTGTGATTTGTTCGTACAATTCCATATATCGAGCTGAGATGCTAGCAACTATTTCCTCAGTCATTTCAGGCACTTTCTGTCCTTCCTTGCCTTGGAATCCGTTTTCCATCAACCATTCTCTCACAAACTCTTTGGACAACTGCTTTTGCTTTTCGCCATTCTTTTGTCTGTCTTCGTAACCCTCAGCATAGAAGTAACGAGATGAGTCAGGAGTGTGAATTTCGTCAATAAGAATGATTTCATTACCTATTTTACCAAATTCATATTTTGTATCTACTAAAATCAATCCGCGTTTTGCTGCTATTTCTGTGCCACGTTGGAATAGTGCAATGGCATATTTCTCCAATAAAGCATAATCTTCTGCTGATACAATACCTTGTGCAATAGCTTCTTGTTTAGAGATGTTTTCATCATGTCCCTCATCAGCTTTTGTAGTTGGTGTTATGATTGGTTCAGGGAACTTATCGTTTTCTTTCATTCCTTCAGGCAATCTTACACCACAAAGTTCTCTCATGCCGGCTTGATATTCTCTCCAAGCGCTTCCGGCAAGATAACCTCTTACAATTACCTCCAATTTCAACGGTTCGCACTTTTTGCCCAAGGTAACCATAGGGTCGGGAGTCGAAATCTTCCAATTAGGAACTATATCTGAGGTTGCATCTAAGAATTTTGCGGCAATGGTGTTCAATATTTGTCCTTTGAAAGGGATACCCTTTGGTAAAACTACGTCAAAAGCTGAAATTCTGTCACTGACAACCATAACCAAATGCTCATCTGCAATATTGTAAACATCTCTTACCTTACCTACGTAAAGGTTCTTTTGATTTTCAAATCTAAAATTAGTACTTGTAACTGCTTCCATATTGTTTTGAATTCTTTAATCTTGCAAAGATATGAAATAAATTTGGTTTCGTTGTGGTGAAATTAGAAAAATAGAGAAATGAAACAAAGTTTTATTGTGGTGAATCTTTATTTAGAAACTTTTGTTGTATATTTGCAACAGATTAAATAAAAATACTAAAAAATGAAAGTAAAGAAAGTAATAGAGGATTTTAAGGCTTTTGCTATCAAAGGTAATATGATAGACATGGCAGTTGGTATCATAATAGGTGGTGCCTTTGGTAAGATTATCACATCTTTGGTTAACGATGTTATAATGCCACCTTTGGGATTCTTAATCGGTGGAGTAAACTTCACAGATTTGAAGATAACAATGAAAGAGGCCGTTATAGAAGCCGGAGTCGAAGTTGCACCTGCTGTAACTCTTAATATTGGTAACTTTTTACAAGTTGTTTTTGATTTCTTAATTGTTGCATTTGCAATATTTTGCTTTGTTCGTTTGTTGGCAAAGTTGCAAAAAAAGAAAGAAGAAGAACCAACACCGGCAGCACCTCCAGCACCTAGCAAAGAGGAACAGTTGTTGACAGAAATAAGAGACCTTTTGAAAGAAAGAAACAAATAATTCAAAACTTCTCAAACAAATATTAAAAATAGAGAGATGCAATTTAACATCTCTCTATTTTTGTTTTTGCTGTAATAAATCTTCGTTTTGTTTTACTGAAACGGCGTTTTAATTTCTTGATTCTTCGTTTTAATTTTCTGAAACGAAGAGTTATTTGTTGTAAGATTTTGAATCCCGAAAATTAGTTGTTAAGAAAAGAATTTATCTGTAAGAAGTAGGGTCATAAAACCTAAAAGCAGGGCATATGTTGCTTGCTTTTGGAAACCGTGAGCGTGGGTTTCGGGAATCATTTCATCGCTTACAACATACAACATTGCACCTCCTGCAAATGAAAGCATAACAGGTAATAATGCTTCTGATATTCCACCTGCGAAAAAGCCAATCAAAACTCCTACTATTTCCAATAAACCTATTGCAAGAGCTATTGAGAATGTTCTTATCCTGCTTACGCCCGCTAATAGCAAAGGAGAGATGATCACCATGCCCTCAGGAATGTTTTGTAAGGCTATTCCAAGACTCACACTCCAAGCATTGCCAACATCTTCTGAGTTAAAACCAACCCCGGCCGCCATTCCCTCAGGTAGTTTGTGTATAGCAATGGCAAGAACAAAAAGAAGGATATGGTTAAGCTTTGCATTGTTGCGATGTTGTTCCCTATCAAGCCCCGTAATACTGTGTAAGTGAGGAGTAATCAAGTCAAGTAAATTAAGGAAAGCCGCACCTAGGAATACCCCTACAACAACGAGTATTATACCACTTGAAGATACAGATTCAGTTGCAGGAATAATAAGTCCCACTATTGCTGCTGCGAGCATTATTCCAGCACAAAAACCTAATATCATATCGTTCCACTTGTGTGAAACTTTTTTTATGGCAAACCCTATTAGACTTCCTAAAATTGTTGCACCACATAGTCCTGCTGCACTTATGAAAACATTTTCTAACATCTCATTTTGATTTTTTGCAAAAATACATAGTTTTTTTTGAATTTGATGTTGAAAAAACGAAATCAAAATATGTTTTGTTTGAAAGAAAATGACTATCTTTGTAACTTGAAAAAACAATAACTACAATGAGCGAAGAGATAAAGCAAGGTGAATATACGGCTGCCAATATTAGCGTTTTGGAAGGCTTAGAAGCGGTAAGGAAACGTCCTGCCATGTATATAGGCGATGTAAACGTGAGAGGATTGCATCATTTGGTGTATGAAGTGGTGGACAATTCAATAGATGAGGCATTGGCTGGCTATTGTAATAATATAGAAGTAAGCATACTTGAAGGAAATTCAATTAGGGTGGAGGATAACGGTAGAGGTATCCCTGTGGATATTCACCCTAAGGAAAAGAAATCAGCTTTGGAAGTCGTTATGACAGTGTTGCACGCCGGCGGAAAGTTTGATAAGGGCTCTTATAAGGTATCCGGAGGTTTGCATGGTGTGGGAGTGAGTTGTGTGAACGCCTTATCAAAACATACAAAGGTTACTGTGTATAAAAATGGTAAGGTTTACGAACAAGAATACGTTAAAGGACACCCACAATACGAAGTAAGACAAATAGGAGATACTGATAAACAAGGAACAGTTGTTGAGTTTACTCCTGATGAAGAAATATTTACTGTTACAGAATATAATTACGATACGTTGTGTTCTCGTTTGAGAGAATTAGCTTATTTGAATAAGGGTATCAGATTGAGAATTACCGATAAGAGAACCAAGAACGAACAAGGTGAATATTTGTCTGAGGAGTTCTATTCTGAAAACGGATTGAAGGATTTCATATCTTATCTTGATGGAGCAAGAGAACATCTTATTCCTGAGGCAATATACGTTGAGGGAGAGAAGCAAGGAATTCCTATAGAGATAGCTATGCAATACAATACGGGATTTACAGAAAACCTTCACTCGTATGTGAATAACATAAACACACATGAGGGTGGTACACACTTGACAGGATTCCGTATGGGTATGACAAGAACTTTGAAAAACTATGCTCAGAAGGAAGGAATGCTTGATAAGTTGAAATTCGATATTGCAGGTGATGACTTCCGTGAAGGTTTGACGGCGGTGATTTCTGTAAAGGTTCAAGAGCCTCAGTTTGAAGGACAGACAAAAACAAAATTGGGGAACAGCGAAGTTTCTCCGGCTGTATCAGCTGCTGTGTCTGAAATCTTAACTAACTATTTGGA
>JAGBSA010000063.1 GCA_017632095.1 Bacteroidales bacterium
ATGACGGAAGAAAAACACTTAATCGACATAAAAAATAAGAGGGCTTCGTTTGAATACTTCTTTGTTCAGACGTTTCGAGCGGGCTTGGTGCTTTACGGAACCGAGATTAAATCGATACGTGAGGGAAGAGTGAATTTGTCTGATGCTTATTGTATGTTTGATAAAGGCGAGTTGTGGGTTCATAACATGCATATTTCGGAGTACAGATTCGGCTCTTATTACAATCATGAGGTAAAACGAAATCGTAAACTCTTGTTGAAGAAAAACGAATTGAGAAAATTGGAAAGCAAAAGCAAAGAAAAGGGTTTTACGATCATACCTACTTTGTTGTTTGTTGATGAAAGGGGATATGCAAAGTTAGAAATAAGCCTTTGTAGAGGAAAACACTCTTACGATAAGCGAGAAACTATAAAACAGAGAGATAGTAAGAGAGAATTGGATAGGGTAATGAAGTATTAGTTTGTTTGAAAATGGTGTAATTTATCGATAGAAAAAAGATATGAAAAGAGCGCTTTTATTTATTCTTACAATGATATTAAGCCTTGGAGTTTCGGCTCAGGGTTTTGTGGTGAATGGTTTCTTGAAGGGAAGCAAGAAAGGTACTGCTACATTGAGGGTTTATTTCAAAGATGGTAACGAACAACTCGATAGCTCTGCAATAGAGAAAGACGGAAAGTTCTATTTCAGAGGTCAAATCTTGGAACCAGTGCCTGCATTGTTGACTTTGAACGAGAAGAAGACATATAGGCTATACTTAGAGCCGGGAAAGACAATCGAAGTTAAACTTGAGCCAAACGGAAAAAAGAAAACACAGATAAAGGGCTCAAGTTTGACTGATAAATGGTATGAGATTGTAACCCCAAAAGCTAAAGAAGACTACGATGTTCACTTGGAACGCTTGGACAATTGGGTGATAAATAATCCTGAAGATATATTTTGTGCAGATATAATTGCGTCTTATCTTGCTTATAAGTGGGAAGCAGAAGAATTAACTCGCAGTTTGAATACCTTAAAAGGCGAGGCATTGAATACCTATCACTATCGCCATTTGACAGAGAGAGTAAAATTGATGCAGAATCTTAAAGTTGGAGGAACAGCTCCTGATTTCTCGGCATCAGATCTTCAAGGCAAATCGCAAAGACTTAGTTCTATTGTAAGGAAAAACAAATATACCTTGCTTACATTTTGGGCTTCGTGGAATTTGTCGGCAAGAGAAGAAAATCCGGATTTGATTAAGGTTTACAATAAGTTCAAATCAGCCGGTTTTGACGTTGTGGGATTTTCTTTAGATGAGGATAAAAATGCGTGGAAGCAAGCTGTGGCAGAAGATAAGTTGCCTTGGACTCAGTTGAGCGAGTTGAAAAAATGGGAAAGCAAGGCTGTGAAGTCTTATCTTTTGAAAACAGTGCCTTATAATGTGCTTATAGATGGAGATAACAAAATAGTGGCGTTCAATCTTAAACCTTACCAATTGCAAGACCGTCTTACAGAATTGACAGGTAGCAAGGGATTCACTATCGAGGGAGAATTGAATGAGTTGAACGAAGGTGTTATAAATATGGACCTTTTGTTAGCAAATGGTGAAAAGCAACGTTTGACAACCAAGGTGGTGAATGGCTTGTTTGTTCTTGAGGGATATGTTGACAAAACTTGTATGGCGACAATCAATTTGCCAACTCGAAGCGGTAGCATTTCGTTCTTTATGAATAATGAGAACATTAACATTAGCGGAGATATAAACGATATTGATAATGTTAAGATTGAAGGATCTGAAAGCAATGATGAATTCTTGCAAATTGCAAATCGTTGCAACAGACAAAAGAACCCTATGCAATGTTTGATGAATTATGTCATCGAAAATCCGCAAAGCATTTATTCTCCTTTCATTTTGAGTTCTTATCTTGTGCCTTACTTGAACAATAACGAACTAAGAGAAATCTTTTCTCAACTATCGGGCGATGCAACTCAAATGTATCAATACGATTTGTTGAAAAAACACATAGCAGAACTTGATAACAACGAAACCTTGGGCGAAAAGGTTAAGGATTTCAGCCTTTCTGATGTGAATGGAAAGCAGATTAAATTGATGGAATTTGCATCTCAAAACGAGTGTACTTTGATTCATTTCTGGGCTTCTTGGGATGTGAAGAGCTGTGAAACGAATAAGGAACTTAGATTGCTATATAATAAGTATAAGTCTGAGGGTTTCAATATCATCAGTGTGTCTTTGGATGACGATAGAGCTTCTTGGTTGAAGGCAATAAAGACTTACGGAATGCAATGGACAAATGTATCTGACCTTAAGCGTTGGAACAGCATCATGGTAATGTTGTACGGTTTGGAATACATACCTCAAAACATTCTTGTCGATAAACAAGGTCGTGTAATTGCTAAAAATATATCTTACACTGACTTAAATCAAAGACTGTTGTTGATGTTGATGAAATAAAACCAAGAAACAATTTGCGGAAATAAAGAAAGAGAATCTTAAAACGAAGTAATAATTATTTGATTGTTAACTATGGGTAAAATAAATCTTGTGGGAGATAAGCCGATTTGGAGAGTCGTTCTTCAGTATCTTTTGATAGTGATAGGTATTATGATGTATTGCTTTAGCTGGTCTGTATTTTTGGTGCCTACTCACATAATTGGTGGTGGTGTTGTCGGATTAGCAACAATTATTTTCTATCTTACAGGTATTCCAATCGGTGTTACGAATTTTGTTGTCAATGGAATATTGCTTATAATCGGTTATAGGATTTTGGGAGGTAAGTTTGGATTGAATACCATTATTGGAATGGTGACTGCATCTCTTAGTTTGATTCTCTTCCAACAAATATTAGAGGTTCAAAACATGGATTGCTTTAAGTTCGAAAATATGGAATTGGTAACTAAGGCAATACTTGGAGGAGTTGTATCGGGACTAGGTATCGGTATATGCTTTATTAACGGAGGAAATTCGGGTGGAAGTGATATTATAGCTTTGATTGTAACAAAATACAGAAACGTTTCACCGGGTTCAGTCATACTTATAGTGGACGCATTCGTAATTGCATCGACTCTTTTGGTGCCAGACGGTTTGGGAGTTGAAGGTATGGTTTATTGTTATATTGTTTTGGTTGCATTCACTTATACTTTGGATTTGGTGGTTGAAGGACAAAAACAAACCTATCAAATAACTATCATGTCGCAATTGAACGAACAGATAGCCGATGCTATAGGTAACGAAGTTAAACGCGGAGTTACGCTCCTTAATGGTTGGGGTTGGTATAGCAAAAAGGACCAAAAGGTTTTGTTAGTCATCGCTCAGAAAAAAGATAGAGTCGAGATAATGCGTTTAGTCAAAACAATAGATCCGAATGCCTTTATTTCAGTTGCTAAAACTCAAGGTGTGTACGGTAAGAATTTTGATACGATAAAGCACTAATTGTGATTAGTCTTAAAGAAAAAATATTTGAGCGAAATATGCAAGGAAGTAAAATTGCTTCTTGCTTGTTTCGCTCGTTTTTTATTTTGTTTTGTGTAATTGTTTCATTGCTTTGGGCTTCTTGTTCGAAAAAAGAAACGAACGATAATCGTACAGTATTTCGCTATAACGAAGTTGCAGGAATAGCATCTTTGGATCCGGCCTTTGCCAAAGACCAAGCTATGATTTGGGCGGACTTACAATTGTACAATGGATTGGTACAAACGGATAAGGAATTGAATATTTGTCCTTCTATAGCAAAGTCTTGGGAAATATCAGACGACGGAAAAGAATACCGATTCTTCCTAAGAACAGATGTATTCTTTCATCCACACAAACTATTCAAAGGAAAAAAACGCAAAGTTGTCGCTTCGGATTTTGTTTACAGCCTGAACAGAATTTTAGATGAGAAGACAGCTTCTCCGGGTAGGAATTTCTTTACCTGTATCGAGAAAACCGAAAATGGATATAGTATCATAGCAGAGAATGATTCGGTTTTGACAATCCGCCTCAAAGAACCCTTTTCACCATTTCTTGGAATCCTCTCCATGCCATACGCAAGCGTTGTAGCAAAAGAAGTGGTAGAACATTACAAACAAGATTATAGAAAGAATCCAATAGGCACAGGACCGTTCAAATTCAAGATGTGGAAAGAGGGTGTGAAACTTGTGATGCTTAAGAACGAAGATTATTTTGAGAAAGACTCACTTGGTAATTCTCTTCCTTATTTAGACGCAGTTGCAATCACCTTTATCATAGACAAACAGTCCGTTTTTTTGGAATTTGTCAAAGGAAACATCGATTTTATCTCGGGAATAGACCCTAATTATAAAGATGAAGTACTGACAAGAAGCGGAAAACTGCAACCGAAGTACCAAGACAAGATACAGCTTCTTACACAAACTTATCTGAATACAGAATATCTCGGATTTAGAATGGATTTGAATTCACCGCTTCAAGATAAGAGAATACGCCAAGCAATAAACCATGGATTCGATAGGGAGAAAATGATAAAGTATCTGAGGAATAACATAG
>JAGBSA010000006.1 GCA_017632095.1 Bacteroidales bacterium
CAGTTTATTGAATCGCCGTATTGTGTTTTTTATTAAGGCTTTCTTTCCCTTATATCTTTGGATAGAAAGATAAAGACAAACTTATATATTCTCCAATCAAATAAAGATTGTTCTTTACATTTTGAATCTATGCTTTTTTGTAGGAGTTGGCTTTGCTATTTTCAAAGGAGAGTAGCTCAAAGTAAAGCCAATGTAATTGCCAGTTAAACGATAATCACCTTGAAACGGCTGCATGTTAATAGTGAAAGCAAATCTTCCGGTATTCAAACGAGGAATGCTTAAATTACCCACAAGATTCAACGACCATAAACCAATAGGCGTATTATAAGAACCGCCTGCAGATAACATAAGACTTGGAACCAAGTTGTAATTATTACCCTTTGCATCTATAGAAAACATAGCTAAATAATTAGTCCAGCCATCTGCAGCATCAGTATGGAAAGGCATTTCTCCGTCATAGTAACTGAACCTCATTCCTGCTTTGATGTTATAAAACCAAACATCGCTTTGTCCAATAGTATTTTGATATTGAAGAGCTACATTAAGATATTGCCCAAAATTAAACGAGTGAGGGTTTGGAAAATCCAAAGGATAGAGATGCTCTTCCGGTACATCGGGATTCTTAAAGCTGAAAATAGGTTTCAGTTCCAAGCCCAAAGAAACTATATACGACAATTTGTTGGCACGATTGAAAGTATAATCAATACCGATTCCTCCAAAGAAACTATTGGTAGGCACAGGCATATTACTCAAATATTCATCTGAACCCGAAAAAGCATCAACCATCAGACTACCTTTTTGATACAGATTACCCTCAAGGCTTATGCCAAATGGCGAAACTGCTTCCAACTGAGGAAAATCTACATCTGTTTGAGCCTTTGCTCCGAAACATCCCATGGCAACAAGAATAATTGTCGCAAATACTTTTTTTCTCATACTTGTTTATTCGTTTAAGTTTTGTAATTCTTTGTTTTGTAAAATACACACTTGGAAACGGATGAAATCTTTTCTTTATTACTTTATCTCAATGCTTTTTTTATGAAAAATAAATCGGGGGGGGTAAAATGTTGATATTTAATAAGATATAAACTAATTGAGAAACGGTGAATTCCGCATTTGAATCCACCGTTTCTCTTTCTTTGTTTCAGTAAAATGATTCTTTGTTTCGTTTGAACGAAATCAAGAAACAATTTTCTGTTTCTTCGTTTTATTTCTTTGAGATAAATATGCGGTTTCCTGATTCGGAAATTTCTGTTTTCACATTAAAGTAATGTTCGATGTTTTCTTTGTTAAGGATTTCTTTTGCAGAGCCTTGAACTGCTAATCTTCCATTTTGCATAAGCAACACATTGTCGCAATATTGCATAGTCATATTCAAGTCGTGCAAAACGATAATCACCGTCCGTCCTTCTTGGTTTATCTGTTTCAAAAGCGACATTATTTCGAACTGATGTTGAATATCGAGGTTGCTTATCGGTTCATCAAGCATCAAAACAGGCGTTTGTTGAGCCAAAGCCCTTGCTATGATTACTCTTTGAAACTCTCCGCCACTCAAAGTCTTTGCATTGGAATTGCGTAAGTGCCAAGTATTGGTTTGTTTCATAGCTTGCTCAACTATTTTCAAGTCTTCGGAGCTATCGGAATAAAGAGGTCGTTGATAGGGCGTGCGTCCCATGAGAACCAATTGATGTGCCGAAAAATCAAACATAAGGTCCGTATGTTGGGGAACGAAAGCTATTTTTTTTGCAAGCTCTTTGAACGAATAGGAATTCAAATCCCGATTGTCTAATCTTATGATACCATTATTCACCTTGTTGTTTCGAGTCAGGCATTTCAATAGAGTGGTCTTTCCGGAGCCGTTATTCCCGATTATGGCATTGAATCCGCCTTCGGATAGAGAGAAAGAAACTTCAGAAAGTATCTTTTTTTTACCTGCAAAAAAGTTTAAGTCCTTTACTTCAATCATTGGTTCAGACGTTTTTTGGAGTTAAACAACAGATATATGAAAAACGGAGCACCAATCAAAGCAGTGATGCTTCCCGGTGGTATTTCCGATGGTGGGATTATTACTTTCGAAAGAATATCTCCAATAGTCATAAAGATAATACCGCCAACTATGGAAAAAGGAATAAGTCTTCTGTTATCAGCACCAACAATTGTTCTGACCATGTGAGGAACAACCAAACCGATAAAGCCAATTACACCGCTGCGAGAAACAATCGAACTGACCATAAACGTACAAACGAGCAATAATACACGTTTTGTCTTTTCCACATTCACACCTAAACTTTGTGCAGTTTGATTGTCGATAAGCAAAGCGTTCAAATCCCTTGCGTGAAACACAACAACCAATATACCAATCAATACAGCGGTAAACACAAACAGTAAATCATTGTAGTTAATGTAAGAAAGACTGCCCATTGTCCAAAAGGTAATCTTCTCCATCTGCTCTCGGTTCAAAACCATTAGCAAAGATATTACTGAGGAAATAAGAAAGTTAATGGAGATTCCTGCAAGCAATAGGGTAGAAGTATGTATGCGGTTACCGTATGAGGAAATGCGTATTATGATAAGCACAGTCAGTATTGCAAAAACAAAACTGCTCACACCAACTCCCAATATCATGCTTTCAGCTCCCAACACAATTGCAACGGCAGCCCCAAGTGATGCACCCGAACTTACTCCCAAGACATAGGGATCTGATAAGGGATTGCGGAAAATTGATTGGAATGCCACGCCACAAATAGCCAATCCTGCACCTGCAACAGCTGCAAAAAGCACTCTTGGAAGTCGTAAAGACAAAACAATATATGTTTCATTCTCTCCAACATTGCTCGCAAAAGGTAGGCGAATGCCCAAAGGGGAAACAAGAGCCTGCAATGCCGTTTCAAAACTCATAGCAGAACTTCCTATCATGCAACTTGCAAACATAAGAAGCAACGCTACAAGACAAAGCAACGCAAAAATGAAACCTTGTTTTGTTTTACTCACTTAAAGAAATAATTTACTCGTTACTTGTCAATTCGTTTGCCTTATCAAGAGCCTTTGAAATGTGATCAAAGATAAATTCTCTGCCAAGCTCATCGGCAAAACCGCTCTTAACCAACACTTGATTAACTTCGTCTGTTACACCGCTAAGTATAATTTGTATCTTTTCCTTACGGCTTTTGTCGCATAGAGAACGAAGATTCTTCAATCCGGTTGAGTCGATGAACGGAACCTTTCTCATTCTTATGATTCTGACACTTGGTTTCTTTTTCTTGCTTTCATTAGCCAATTCGTCGAATTTGTTAGCTATTCCAAAGAAGAAAGGACCGTCGATTTCATATATTTGAACTGAAGAATTAACTTTTTCATACACGCTTTGCGATTCAGGATCTTCTGCTCTTTGTAGCTCATCTTCTATAACCTTTATTGAAGATGTCTCCATAACACGCTTGATGAATAAAACGAAAGCAATCAACAAACCAACCTCTATTGCAATTGTCAAATCGAAAATAACAGTCAAGAAGAATGTAATCAACAATACAATCACGTCGCTCTTAGGATTTTTCAATATAGCTTTGAAAGAACGCCACTCACTCATATTGTATGACACCACAACCAAGATTCCCGCCAAGCAAGCGAAAGGTATGTTTGCTGCCAAAGGCATTAAGAATAGGTAAATCAACAATAAGAATATTGCATGCACAATTCCCGCCACAGGAGTACGACCTCCGTTGTTTATGTTAGCCATTGTTCTTGCTATAGCACCGGTTGCAGGAATTCCCCCGAAGATTGGTAGCACCACATTGGCAACACCCTGTCCTATAAGCTCGGTATTAGAGTTGTGTTTCTTACCCGTAGCACCGTCAGCCACCATTGCCGACAACAAACTCTCGATTGCACAAAGTATAGCTATTGTAAAGGCAGGCGAAAGAAGTTCTCTTATAGCTTTGGCATCAATAGCCAGCGGTTCGGGTTTAGGTAATGCAACACCACCTGCAAGTTCAGGATAAACACTGCCAATAGTTGCAACTTCAATACCATAGTTCTTCAAAACAATAGCAACAATCGTACAAACAATAAGAGCAATCAAACTGCCTGGCACAATCTTTGTAACCTTAGACCAAAGAAAACCGATAGCGACAGTAAATACCGCCATACCCGTTGCCCAAGGGTCGATTGTAGAAAAGTGTTTGAAATAACAAATCCATTTATCTATGAATTCGGAAGGAACAACCAATTCACTGCCATCTAAAGCCGTCAAACCGAAAAAGTCTTTCATCTGAGTAGAAAAAATAGTCAGAGCGATACCTGAAGTAAATCCGACAATGATAGGGTAAGGCATAAACTTGATTATATCACCTATTTTCAGCAATCCCATCAATATCAAAAGGACTCCGGCAATCAGCGTTGCAATCATAAGACCGTTAATGCCATATTGAGCAATGATACCGGCAATAATAACGATGAAAGCACCCGTTGGCCCACCTATCTGAACGTGAGAGCCACCCAAGATAGAGATTAAAGCACCTGCTACGATAGCTGTTATCAATCCTTGTTGCGGACTTACACCTGAAGCAATAGCAAAAGCAATTGCAAGAGGAATTGCAACAACGCCGACAATGATTCCAGCAGTCAAATCTTTGAAGAAAAGTTCCTTAGAATAATTTCTTGAACGTATCAGTTCAAAGAACTTAGGCTCGAAAACGCCTTTGAAATTCAATTTCATAATGGATTATTTTAACTTAAAAAAACTTTGCAAAGGTACACAAAATTTTGCTTTCAAAGAAATAACCCTAAGTAAAGACATATTCATTTGCGTTTTTTCATTACCTTTGCAAGCAAAAATTTTACTGTTTTCAAGTAGCAATGAATCTTTGTTTGGAAACAGAAAAATAAAACAAAGAAACAAAAAAATGTTTCTTGATTTCGTTCGAGCGAAATCAAGAAAGAAAAAATTAAAACTAAGAATTAAAAAACCAAAATCAATTGATATGAAATACGATGTAATGATTATAGGTAGCGGTCCGGGAGGATACGTTGCTGCAGTGAGAGCCGCACAGTTGGGATTCAACACAGCGGTTGTTGAAAGAGA
>JAGBSA010000064.1 GCA_017632095.1 Bacteroidales bacterium
AACCTCTGCTGTTTGGTCCATGCAACAATCCAACGTGCGGATTGCATTTCCTGTGTTACCGGTCAAAAGTTGTAGCAATGCAAGGTTATAAGTGCATTTTCTGCCATCAAGTTTTTCTGCTGCCTCTTCGTATTTGCCTTGCTTCATCAAAACTATTGCTTCGTTCATTTGTGCTTGCTCGTTGCCGGCTGCGATTGATTGTTGTACGTATTCGCTTGCTGCATCAGTGTCTTTCAAGGCTAAGCTTAACAAACAAAGGTTTGAAAGTATTTCTCCGTTGTTTGGAGAAAGCTTATTTGCTGTTTCCAAGAAACGTTTTGCGTCTTCCAATTG
Organism: Bacteroidales bacterium; assembly: GCA_017632095.1. Classification (GTDB taxonomy): domain Bacteria; phylum Bacteroidota; class Bacteroidia; order Bacteroidales; family P3; genus Onthomorpha. Next base: position 334 of record JAGBSA010000064.1, read on the forward strand.
ATTTAAGTACAAAGCAACTGCTCCTGCGTTGTTCCAACCACCCCACTCTGAAGCAAAACGTTCTGTAGCCGCAGTATAGATTTGCAATTTGCTTGCATAGTTGTGTGTAAGTGTTGCAGCGTACATAAGCTCATCGTAAGTCAATTTATCAGGATCAGACATTGCCATCTTTGCAATCTCTTGTTCTGTTTTTTGAACGCCTGAGAAATTGAACGCAATCTCACCACGACGCAATGTAGGTAAGATGTCGTCTTCTATTTGGGTGAATACAACTGACATATTACGGATTTCTTGTTCTCTTCTTATCTTATCAGGTTGTGATTTAACGACATTGATTACGTTGTTCTTTTCTTTTAATGATGAATTCTCAACTAAGCGTATGAAGTTCTCCCAGTCTTCTCCCTTTGCGCTAGATGTGATAACCACATCTTGCTTTGCTTGTTCAACATACTTCTTTATGTCGTTCTTTTTTATGTTTTCAGCTTTTGCTCTTTCTGTTAAAGCCTCGGTAAGCATTTTGTCTACCAAATCAACAGTTGTTTCTGCTCTTTTCTTAGAAAGACCTATGTTGAATGTTTCTTCACCTTCCGGAGATGCCCAAGCATTAACAAAAATTTGACGTGGCACTTGGTTGTTTACTATGTAGCTCTTCATGCTTTCATAGCTTCTTTTTGCGTCCATCTTTTTGTTAAGGTTGTTGTTCCAATTAAGTGTTGACATATTTACAGTGAAGTATATGTCTGTTGTCATTATCTCATCGCTGCTTACAGTGTAGTTTGAAGGAGCTAAACTCAAATCTCCTCTTATGTCTACTCTGTTTGAGGTAGAGTTAATGCCTTCTGCTATTTTTACGTTTCCAAGTTTTATGGCACCAGCATTTTCCATTGCTTCGCTCCAAGTGGCATTTGCTTCGTTTACTTCCTCTGCTTTGTATGCTATAGGATTAAGAAACAACGTTGCACTCTCCATTCCTTGACGGTAAGCCACTGTATCTTTATATACAAATCTGCCACCGCTTCCTTTTTCTATTGTTTTACCATTGCCATCTACCTTTGAACCTTTCAAATTCATTGGAGATAGGATAACTTCTCCTGTTTCCCAAGTCAATACAGGTTGAATATAAACCACTGCATTCTTTTGGAAATACTTCTCAGGAATGTTTCCGTTTATGGTAACGATAACTCTGTCTCCGTGTACTTCCATTGGGTTAGGAGAAATTTGATAACGCACGGTGTCGTGCTTCTTTTGCATAGTTTTGATACTGCCACAAGAAACGGCAAACAAAACTCCTATGCCAATAACTAATGTTCCTAATACTTTTTTTACCATGTTTTGTTATAATGAATTGTTTATATACTTATTTAGGTCTTCGTTTCAGATAATCTGCAAAAATAACAATAAAAAACGAATTGAAGACATTAAGATTCAATATTTTGTTTATTTCAAGCGATTCCTTTTCAAAAGATATGGCAACATTATTTGGTCAAATCCTTTGTTTATATCTGCTTCAACGAAATCAATTTGCAGATTATTGCATTGAGCTTTGATTTGATTAACTCTTTGTTTTATTGTATTGGAATAGCTGTCTTTCAATTGGTAAGGGTTTATGCGTATCTCCTCTCCGCTTTCTGCATCGATAAATCGATAAGGTCGTTACTTAAACTCAAAATCTACCTCTTTTGTTTTGTCGCAAACGTGAAATAATATGACTTCGTGTTTGTTGTATCTCAAATGTTGCAAAGACTTTATCAAATCTTCATTGCTTGTTTCGTTGGAAAATAAGTCTGTGAATATGATTATCAAACTGCGTTTGTGGATTCGCTCTGCTATCTCGTGCAGTGGGTTGTCTATCTTGGTGGAAATGTTTTTTGAAACTTGCTTTTCGTTCAGCATTTGTTCCAAAGAGGTAAATATGTGTTGTTTGTGAGCAAAGTTTGCTTTGATTTCCGTCAGCGACTCTATCTTATCGCTTATTCTTGCTAAGCCGAACGCATCTCTTTGCTTGTATAGAATGTGGCTTATGCAACCTGCGGCAAATAGAGAGAAACTTAACTTATTCGGACTTTCAAATGAAGGTGTTATATCAAAGGGAAATATCATTGAAGAGGAAGTATCTACAACTAATAAGCACCTTAAATTTGTCTCCTCTTCATATTTCTTTACGAAAACTTTGTCTGTTCGTGCGTATAACTTCCAATCGATATGTTTTGTTGATTCTCCGGAATTATATAATCTGTGCTCTGCAAATTCAACCGAAAATCCATGAAATGGACTCTTGTGTAAACCGGTGATAAAGCCTTCAACAATTTTGGCTGTTTTGAATTCAATCAGGTCGTAGCGAGAAAAATTTTCGGTGTTTGCTGACATAAGAAATAAAAAACAAAAAGTGAAAAGCCTCTATCCCCAAAATAGGACGGGTCTTTTCACTTTTTTGTTACTTGCTTTTTCAACTATAAGTATTTTTCTATCTTTTCTACAAATGCGCTCTTTGGATTTGCTCCAACTAATTTGTCAACCAATTCGCCGTTTTTCAAGAACAATATTGTAGGAATGTTTCTTACTCTGAATTGAGCAACGATATCGTTGTTTCCATCAACATCACATTTTCCTATAATTGCTTTTCCTTCATATTCAGTTGCCAATTCGTCTATGATAGGTGAAACTTTTTGACAAGGACCGCACCATGTAGCCCAAAAATCTATAACTACCAATTTGTCTTTTTCTGCTAACACTTCGTTGAATGTTGCATCTGTAATTTCTAATGCCATAATATCTTTTTGTTTTTATTGTTTAATAATCTTCTTAATTTTGATTGCAAAACTATTTATTTTTTTCGACATAGCCAAATGCGGAATTGATAAAAATCAAGTATAGTGATTAAAACGTTTTCTATAGGCTTTTATTTTACTGACTCTTTGTTTCATTTTTCTAAGACTTGATTTCATTTTGCCAACTCTTTGTTTTGTTTTCTCAAAACTTGATTTCGTTTTTGCAAAGTTTGAATGCCAATTTGTTTTTTCTTTTTATTATCTTTGCAGATTGATTTTTCTTAAGATTAGATTGATATGTCAGAAATAGCAAGTAAGTACGAATCCGGATCAATTGAGGAAAAATGGTATTCGGAATGGATAGAGAATAAATGTTTTGAGTCAAAACCAGATGGAAGAGAACCATTTACAGTGGTGATTCCTCCACCTAATGTAACAGGTGTCTTACATATGGGACACATGCTTAATAATACTATACAAGATGTTTTGGTTCGCCGTGCGAGAATGAAGGGATATAATGCTTGTTGGGTGCCGGGAACTGACCATGCGTCTATTGCTACTGAGGCAAAGGTGGTTTCAAAGTTGAAAGAGCAAGGTATAGAGAAGAAAGATTTGACAAGAGAACAGTTCCTCGAACATGCGTGGGATTGGAAAGAGAAACATGGTGGCATAATCTTGAAACAATTGCGTAGATTGGGTGCTTCATGTGATTGGGATAGAACTAAGTTTACCATGGATAAGCCTTTGTATGACTCAGTTATCGATGTGTTTGTGGATTTGTATGAGAAGGGTTTGATATATCGAGGAGTCAGAATGGTGAATTGGGATCCGCTTGCCTTGACAGCTTTGAGTGACGAAGAGGTAATCTTCAAACAACAACAATCAAAGTTGTATTACCTAAAATATATGGTTGAAGGAACGGACCGTTTCGTAACCGTAGCAACCACAAGACCTGAAACAATTCTCGGAGATACCGCTGTGTGTGTGCATCCTGAAGATGAAAGATATGCAGATTTGAAAGGTAAATATTTGATTGTGCCTTTGGTGGGAAGGGTTGTTCCTGTTATCTTCGACGAATACGTAGATAGAGAATTTGGTACAGGAGCTTTGAAAGTTACTCCTGCACATGACATAAACGACTACAACCTTGGCTTGAAACATAAATTGGATTCTATAAATGTATTCAATGACAATGGTACGCTAAACGAAAATGGCGGAGATTATATCGGACTTGACAGATTCGAATGTAGAAAGAAAATTGCCAAAGATTTGGAAACAGCCGGTTTGAT
>JAGBSA010000065.1 GCA_017632095.1 Bacteroidales bacterium
CAACGGCAAGTTGTTGTGGAGTACAAACAAATATAGAGCCCGATACAGAGAATTGTTGCACCAATGTAAGTTGAATATCGCCCGTTCCCGGAGGCATATCCAAAACCATAAAGTCTAATTCTCCCCAATGAGTTTCTGTAAGCATTTGAGTAAGAGTGTTTGCAGCCATAGGACCACGCCACAACATAGGTTTATCCTTATCAACAAAGAATCCCACACTCATCATCTTTATACCATACTTTTCAAACGGCACCATAAGTTGCTTTCCTTCAACTTCAGTTACCATTATCTGCTCATTCTCTATATTAAATAAAGTAGGCACACTTGGACCATAAATATCAGCATCAGCCAATCCTACTCTATATCCTTTCTTAGCTAAAGACAAAGCAACATTTGCAGCAACGGTTGATTTACCAACGCCACCTTTACCGCTCGCAACAGCTATCACATGCTTGATTTTACTCATTGCAGCGTTGATAGCCTCTTGCTTTCTCTTCTTTTCTTCAAACATATTAGCCATACTTCCTACACTTATTTTCTAAAAAGTTTGCAAAGATACTAAATAATAATTGTAAAACGCAAATTTAAGACAAATGTTTTTAGCATTTTATTTATACTCTTACAAACAAAGATTTACAAAACCAAATCAAAAAAGAAACGAGTCGCTCATTTAATCTGAACGACTCGTTTGCTATATTACAAAAACCGATTAGTGTTTTGGTTTGATATCCAATTTAACCGGAGCAATCATGTTTTCAGGTTTCAATATTGTATCCAAGTCTTCTTTAGACAAAATGTCGTGTTCCAAAACCAAATCATAAACTCCCTTACCTGTAGCCATAGCTTCCTTAGCTATCTTAGTAGAGTTCTTGTATCCGATGATTGGGTTCAAAGCTGTAACTATACCGATAGAACCTTTTACTTGACGTTCGCAGTTTTCTGCATCTGCTTTTACTCCGTCTATACAAAGAGTTCTCAAAGTATCGAAACCATTTGTCAATAGGTTAATTGATTCGAACAAGCAGTAAACCAATACCGGTTCCATAACGTTCAATTCCAATTGAGCGTTTTCTGCTGCCAACATAACAGCTGTATCGTTACCTATTACCTTGTAGCAAAGTTGGTTCATTACTTCTGGTATTACAGGATTTACTTTTCCTGGCATGATTGATGAACCTGGTTGCATTTCTGGCAAGAACAATTCGTGGATTCCACATCTTGGACCTGAACCCATCAAACGCAAGTCGTTACATATCTTTATAGCCTTCAAAGCTATTCTCTTCAACTCTGAAGAATATCCGACCAAAACAGAAGTATCAGAAGTAACCTCTACCAAGTCTTCAGCCAAAGTTACATTCCAACCAGTTATTTCTCTCAAAGCTTCAGTGCAAAGTTTGCTGTAGCCAGGCTCAGAGCAGATACCTGTTCCGATAGCAGTAGCTCCCATGTTTATGCAAAGCAACTCTTCAGCAGCCTTATTCAAGTTTTCAATTTCTCTTCTCAACAAGTTAGCGAAAGCTTTGAAAGTTTGTCCCAAAGTCATAGGAACGCCATCTTGCAATTGAGTTCTACCCATCTTTATTATTTGAGCGAATTCTTCAGCTTTCTTATCCAAAGATGCAACTATGTTTTCCATAGCCTCTACAAGCTTTCTGTTTTCCAAGTACAAACCAAAGTGGAATGCAGTTGGATAAGCATCGTTTGTAGATTGAGAAGCGTTCAAGTGGTC
>JAGBSA010000066.1 GCA_017632095.1 Bacteroidales bacterium
ATTAACCACCGAAGTGAACATTCCCCAAAATTTTCCAAGGAACCATTTATTCATTTCAGAATAAGAACGAGTATAAAGCACAACTTTATGCCCATGCTTTTCCAAAAGAGTCTTTTGAAACTCCACAACAGATTCTTCTCCCCCTCGTATAGAATATTCATTGTGTACTATAAGAAAATTCATTCTATTTTTTAATTACCTTTATCGTATTTTCAATAGATTCTTCCAAAGATTCATTCTCATCAATCATTCGAGGAATATCTCCCATACAAAGTTTATACAATTCTTATAAATATTTTAGGCTCGAGCATAAGACATTGCACAACCGAACAAAGCAATCAATAATAACAAACCTTTTTTCATGATTAAAACATTTCAATTAAACATATTAATTACATATATAATAAGTACGCATTCAAAATAAAACAGGTACAAAACTAAGAAAGAAGTTACTGAATCTTGATTTCAGTCGAACGATTCTTTGTTTTATTTTCTCGCCAACGAGATTATATCGCCTTGCAATCTGATTTCTCCTCTGTCAAGCATTATTCTGAGTATGCGAATCAGCTCTTTGTTATCGATAAAACGCTCATCACACATCAACGAATCCAAACTACGCTCTCCTTCTTTCAAAATTTCTATCAACACCCCACGCATCTGCTTTGGCTTGACAAGGTTTTTAAGACATATATCACACTCCCCACATTCGTTTGCTTTCATTCCGAAGTAATCGAATAAGAACTGCTGACGGCAATGTTTGCTTTCTAAATATTTTATCATTGCTTTGGCTTTCTCACTTGCTCTTTGTTTCAAGTCTTTATAGTATTGCGGTGGTATGTATAGGTCTTTTGCCGGCACTCTGTCATGGTTTAAGACCACATAATGACCTTTTGGTCTTTGCTCATAAAGTATGCAACCTGTTATATGGAGTTTCTCCAACATAAGTGTTGTTTTTTCTTTACTCCACTCTAAGTAATAGGCAAGTCTTTCTTCGTGCAAGCGCACCATTTCGGTGGTACAACCCTCGCAAGTACGCAACAAGGCTCCCAAGATAATGGAATAGTCATCTGTTCTTTCCAATATGCGTAGCAATTCTCCTCTTGGTGGCACTACTTTGATTTTTGAAACCGGGTATTCGGTATCTTTGAGCCATAGCAGTTCGATTCTCTGCAATATACGCAAGGAAGCATATACGGGATATTTATCCATATTGCAGTAGTTTGCAAAGTCGGCAAGATCAAATGGCAATTCCCTATTCTTACCTGCAAGATATGGTATTTTGTAATAAGTATGCAGTTTGTCGTAAACTTGTTTTATTATCTCAATATCGGGATAGTCCATGGCAACTCGGCGTAACATCGTTTCTTTGTCCTTGTTGTCATAAAGCAAGACGGCGTATGCCTCTTTTCCATTTCTGCCTGCTCTTCCGTATTCTTGATAATAAGCCTCCAATGTGGGCGGTAGCTCCATGTGAATGACGTATGAGACGTCTGCTTTGTCGATTCCCATTCCAAAGGCTTTGGTTGCCACAAGCAAAGGCAGTGTTCCGTTTTTCCATCTCTCTTGTCTATTCTTTCTTTCCTCATCGCTCAATCCTGCATGATAGCTTTCAACCACTAAACCCATAGATTGCAGACTCTTTGTTTGCTTCTCTGCGTTCATTCGTGTGGATACATAGATTATTCCACTACCTCCTACCTTGTCGATTATCTTTTTGCAGCGTGCAAGTTTTTCTTCGTCTTTTATGACTAAGGTTTTGATGTTCTTTCTCTCGAATTCGCCTCTTATGCAATTTGCTTTGCGGAATTTCAAACATTGTTGTATGTCGTCAACTGTTTGTTCGGTTGCAGTGGCTGTGAGTGCCAAGAGTGGCGTTTCGGGCTTACATTCTCGCAAAATGTTAATCTGACGAAATTCGGGGCGGAAATCGTGTCCCCATTCCGAGATGCAATGAGCTTCATCGACTACAAAAAGGCACACCTTCACCGATTTGATGTAATCAATAAAGACTTTGTTTTGCAGTCTCTCGGGAGAAATAAATATAAATTTTGTTCGGGTTGTCTCAATCGAATTTAGAGCCATACCCAATCCGTCGGGCATATTGTCAGTTGTAAGACGGCGGGCTTTCAATCCTCGTTTCTTTAAGGCGTCTTCTTGGTCTTTCATCAACGAAAGCAAGGGTGAGACGATTATACACACGCCTTGCATCATCAATGCAGGTATTTGATAACACAGACTCTTGCCTCCGCCCGTTGGCATCAAAGCAAGAGTATCCCGATTTGAAAGAACTGAGCTTATGACATCCCATTGCACTGAACGGAAATCGTCATAAGCCCAATACTTTTTTAATATGGTTTTTGCTTTATCTAACGACATTTATCGTAATCGAAAGGTGTAACAAAGGATTCGAAATCTCCCCAAACCAAGTCTTTGTCTGAGAGTATCGGTGATTCAATCTGCCAATCTATATTTAAGTTTGGGTCTGACCAAAGCAAGCCCCCCTCCGACTCTTTGTTGTAAAGAGCGGTGCATTTGTAGGAAAAGATTGTATTGTCTTCTAATGTTACGAATCCATGTGCAAAACCCTCCGGAATGAAAAACATATTCTTTTGTTTGTCATCAAGCCTTACCATTACGTGTTTTCCATACGTTGGCGAGCCTCTTCGTATATCGACTGCAACATCTAATACGCTTCCCTTGATTACTCGAATCAACTTGGCTTGTGCAAATGGTGGTGCTTGGAAATGAAGTCCCCTTACTACGCCTTTTGAAGAGCAAGACTCATTATCTTGAACAAAGTCTGTTCTTAAGCCCAATTGCTCAAGCTTTGCAACACTATAGCTTTCGAAAAAGTAGCCTCGATTGTCCGAAAAGACTTTTGGCTTGACTATCAGCAAACCTTCGATGAATGTTTTTTCGATTTCCATCGTTTCTATCCGTGTATTGCTTTGCCGTATGCAGCTTCGAAAGCTTCCATAACAGCTTCGCTCATTGTAGGGTGAGGGTGTACAGATTCCATTACTTGTTTTGCTGTAAGTTTGTTTTGACGTGCTACAACGATTTCTGAAATCATTTCTGTAACGTTGTCTCCTATCATACTGCAACCAAGTATCTCGTCGGTGTTTGCATCAACTACAACCTTGATAAAGCCATCTTTGTTACCGCTTGCAGCAGCCTTTCCGCTGGCCATGTACATAAATTTACCAACTCTTACTTCTCTGCCTTCAGCTTCTGCTTTCGCTTTTGTCAAACCAACAGATGCAACCTCCGGAGTGGTGTATGTACAGCCCGGAATATTGCCGTAATTTATCGGTTCAACGTCCAAGCCTTTTATCTTTTCGACACAGATGATTGCTTCTTTGCTTGCAACATGTGCTAATGCAGGTCCGTGAACTATATCGCCAATTGCATACACGCCTTCAACGTTTGTGCGGTAGTAGTCATCAACTTCGATTTTTCCTCTTTCGAACTTAACTCCAGCTTCTTCCAATCCAAGGTTCTCGATATTGGTGCTGACTCCGACAGCTGAAAGAACGACATCACATTCTATTGTTTGCTCGCCTTTCTTTCCTTTAACCAATACCTTACATCCTTCTCCTGTTGTATCTACACTTTCAACCGATGTAGCGGTAAGCACTTTCATGCCGTTCTTTTTGAAGCAACGTTGTAGTGTTGAGCTGACTTCTTCGTCTTCATTAGGAACTATGTTCGGCATAAACTCGACTAAGGTTACCTGTGTGCCAATTGATTGATAGAAATGTGCGAATTCGCTTCCTATTGCACCTGATCCGACTACCACCATGCTGTTTGGTTGTTCGCGAAGCGTCATTGCTTCTCTGTAACCGATGATTTTCTTTCCGTCTTGCGGCATATTAGGAAGGTTTCTGCTTCTTGCACCGGTTGCCAATATGATATGGTCGGCTTCAAACACTTGTTCGCCGCTTCCATCTTTCATATTAACGCTTACCTTACGGTCGCTTGTCAATTTAGCTTCCCCTTCTATGACAGTGATATTGTTTTTCTGCATCAAGTGAGCAACACCTTTACCCATTGTTGTGGCAACTCCGCGTGAGCGATCGACGATTGCGTTCATGTCAGGCTTGAATGTGCCTTCTATTTGCACGCCATAATCTGCTGAATGTTTGATATAGTTGAATGCTTGTGCTGATTTCAACAATGCTTTTGTAGGGATACAACACCAATTCAAGCAGATACCACCACGGTTTTCTCTTTCAAC
>JAGBSA010000067.1 GCA_017632095.1 Bacteroidales bacterium
AATCCTTCTGCTTGGGCTGCGTAGTTCAAAACGATTCTATGTCTCAAGACAGATACCGCTACAGCATTTACATCTTCGATATCAGGAGAATATTTTCCCGATAGGGCTGCATGACATTTTGCTCCAATAATTAGATATTGCGATGCACGTGGTCCAGCTCCCCATGAAAGATATTGTTTTGCCAATGGACTACCTCCTTCGTTTTGTCGAGTTTTTGCAACTAAACTAACGGCATACTCATATACATTATCACTTACAGGAATGCTTTTCACAAGGCGTTGCATTGTCTGAATATCGTCTATGGTTAAAATTTGATTAAGTTCAACGATTGATGCAGTGGTGGTTTGTTTTAGTATGCGTACTTCTTCTTCAAATGAAGGATAATCCAACCACAACATAAACATAAATCTATCAAGTTGTGCTTCTGGCAATGGATATGTACCTTCTTGCTCTATTGGATTCTGTGTTGCTAATACAAAAAACGGTTCGTTCAATCGGTGAATCGTTCCGTTGACTGTTACACAGTGTTCTTGCATTGCCTCTAAGAGTGCAGCTTGTGTTTTTGGCGGTGTTCTGTTTATTTCATCTGCCAAAACTATATTTGAAAATATTGGACCTTTGATAAATTCAAAGGCTCTGTCTTTATTAAGTATTTCTGTACCTAAAATATCTGACGGCATCAAATCTGGTGTGAATTGGATACGGTTAAAGGTTAGGCCAAGTGTTTTTGCAATCGTATTGACAAGCAAAGTCTTCGCCAAACCAGGAACCCCAACCAAAAGGCAATGTCCGCCAGAGAACATGCTAATCAAAAGTTTGTCTATGATGTCTTCTTGTCCGACAATAACCTTTGCTATCTCTGCTTTAAGTTCTCTACATTTAGATGATAATATATCAAGTTGCTCTACTTCGGAAGCCATTTTCAGATTCTTATTTCTTCAACCAATTCAACTTAAAATCGCAAGTCTGATAATCCTTATCTATTTTTATGTAAGTCTTTGCTATTCTCTTTTCTGCCCATTCCTTTATCACATCTAATTTTCTTGCACTTAGAGCAGATTCTTGTATCTTTCCGTAGTCTTCAACCAAGTTTACCTTGTGTGCATCTACTTTTTTGGTTACTTTTATCAATCGATAAGCATTTGCCAATTCTGATTTGAATAATACAGGTGCTGTAATGTCTCCTTGCTTCATTGAATTGAAATCAACGTTTTCTAAGTTTGACATTGTTTCATTTATCGCATCTTTGGTGAAAGATGCACTTGCGTTGTGTGGGTTTATTATCAAACCTTGATTAATCTTTGATTCGTCATCAGAATACTTGATAATAGCATCTTCAAACGAAATTTCGCCATTGTCAATCTCTGCTTTTATTCTCTCTAATTCTTTTCTCGATTCCATCAACTGAGCATCAGACACTTTGGGTTGAATTAGTATATGCCTACAATTGACTTGATTTCCTCTTCGTTCAATCATCTGAATGATATGAAAGCCATACTGAGTTTCGATAACAGGGGATATTTCTCCATCTTGTAATGCGAATGCTGCGTTTTCAAACTCACTTACCATATCTCCTCTTGAGAAAAAGCCAAGTTCTCCTCCTTTCTTGGCAGAACCGGGGTCCTCTGAGTAAAGCAAAGCAAGAGTAGAGAATTTGCTGCCTTTAAGTATCCTGTCTCTGTATTCATTCAATCTATTCTTGACTGCAGTTTTCTCTTCTTCTGATACCTTTGGCAATTTCACTATTTGAGAAAAGACATATTCATCATCAACTATAGGTAAGCTGTCTTGGGGAATGGATTTGTAGAAGTCTGCAACTTCTTGTGGGGTAATAGTTACGTCTCCTGTAAGTTTGTGTTCGATTTGTCCAATCATGATATTCTCTCTTATGACATCGCTATAATAGCTTCTTATTTCACTAAGAGATTTCTTCATTTGCTTTTCCAAATTCTCAACAGAGCCATACATTTGCACCATATATTTTATACGATTGTCCATTTCTCTGTTTACTTCTTCGTCTGTCACCTCTATTGAATCTCGTTCTGCTTGGTGCAACATTAGTTCGTTAATAAGCATTCCTTCAAACAAATCGCAATGTACCAAAAACGCATCTTCAATTATTCCTCTACCCGATTTTTGTTGCAAAAAGGCTGTCTCTAATTCAGATTCTTTTATCATATTTTGACCAACCACAGCAATCACTCTATCGACTACTTGGAAATTCTCGGATTCCGTTTGTGCGCAAAGTTGCTTTCCACAGAATGTCGCAAAGATTACAAATAATATACTTTTGAAAAAACAAATTCTTTTATTCATACGAATTATTTTATCATTTTATAAACCTCTTGATTCACCTTATAAGAGTACTTTTCTCTCAACGATTCTATCCATTTCTTTTCTAAGAATAACTGATAGTCTGAGGTAACTAATCCTTTGCAGTCTTCCAATTCCTTAGATGAGACTTCTAACCAAGAATTCAAAATTACAAATACTCGTTTATTGGAATTAGAACCTTCATAGTATCTTACAGTACCATCTTGTTGAGTTGTATCACTCCAACACAAAGCATCAATGATTTTGTTATCGCCTTTTTCGTACTTGTTCCACTTATAAGTAATGTTCTTATCTATGTCTTCTTTTATTTTAAGCTTTTTCGCCAACTTTGTTTTAATTGTTTCATCATTCCAACCTTTACGAACGGCTTTCTTTAGTAGCTTTTCGATTTTAGAAACCTCAACATCTGTATTCAAATTCCACACTGTGACATCTGCTCTTTGCTCCCAGTTGTATTTTGCTTTGTTCTCTAAGAAATATTCTCGCAATCCAGCAGTGTCTGCTATGGATTGATTCCATACCATCTTGTCTGTGATTGCAAATATTAAAATTCCATTATTGAACTCCTCAATCATACTTTTCAACTCTGGGTGTTTTTCCTCTAATCTGCTATCTGCATATTTTACAACTTGCTCCAAAACTGCATCATCATAAATTTGCCAAACATAGTCAGGGATATAAGTTGGGGTTTGTTTTGTTTGAGTGGATTCTATCTTTTTCACAAAATCCAAAACTGTGAAAGAATAATCACCTATTCTGAATAACTCTTCATTGTTATTGAAGTCTGACGGAATAACCCAATGTCCTTCAAAAACAGAATCATTAACTATTCCAATGATTTCAGAAACTAACTCACGTTGTTCAGTAAATCCGTATTCTTTTTTTGCTTTTTCTGCAAAAGATTCTATTGTTTTGTAACTTCTTTCGTCTTTTGCTATTCTACTTTCTATACTCGCTCTCTGTTCTTCAAAAGACGGAACCGGCTTATATAACATAGGTTTCACTATATGCCAACCTATGCTACTTTGGAACGGCTTGGAATATTCCATAAATTTAGTTCCTTTCAACACTGCTATGTATTCAGGTGGCAAAGATGAAATTGTCTGATTTTTTAACAAACCTCCATTATTTACAGAATAGCTATCATCTGAATATTTCTTGACTACATCTACATATGATTGTCCTTCATTCAATTCATTCCAAGCCTTATTTATCAATTCCTTACATTCTTCTTCTGAATGTTTGCCAAAACTCACCCAAATGTGAGCTATATCCATACTACTGCAAAATGCAGGAACTCGATCAACTAATTTGATAATATGATAACCGAAACGAGTACGCACCGGCATAGATATATCTCCCACTTTCATCGAATAACAAGCCGTTTCGAAAGGATAAATCATACTCATCGAAGTAAAATATCCTAAGGCTCCTCCTGTGCCAGGAATGATTCCTTTTGTTTTTTCGTCTATTCTATCTTTTGCTGATGGGTCATCTGAAAACTGCTTAGCCAATGTTGCAAAATCCTCTCCATTCAAAAGACGTGTCCTTATATCAAGAGCTTTATTATAAGCAGCCAACGTATCTTTTGGAGTAGCATTTGCAGGTATATTTATAAGAATATGAGAGGCTGAAACGATTTCTTGTAACCTCGCATAGGCTTCTTCAACCAATTGTCTACTTACAGTAGCGTCGTTAAGATATGGAGCAACCATTTGCTGTCTATATTGACGCGTCTCATCTTTGTAAGATTTCAAAGTATCCAAGCCTAATTCCCTTGCTTGAGATAGCTTCATCTTATAATTGATAAAAAGTTCTAAATATTCATCTAGCTCTTCTTGAGAAATAGAACCGTCTTTGGAACTGGAGTTCTTTTTGAACATCTTGACAAAATCATCTTTCAATATTTTTTCTCCAGCAACCTCCAAAACAACATCGCCTTCAGAATCAGCAACAGACTGTGCCATTACTCCAAAGCCCAGAGAAACGGCAAGACAAAAAAACAAGATTTTTCTCATAGTTTATATTATCGTGAGTAATTAGGAGCTTCTTTTGTTATTGTTATATCATGTGGGTGACTTTCGGCATAGCCGGCTGCTGTTATCTTGATAAACTTAGCCTTTCTCAAAGTTTGTATATCTGCACTACCGGTATATCCCATTCCTGCTTTCAATCCACCTACCAATTGATAGATCACCTCACTTACAGTTCCCTTGTATGGTACTCTTCCGACGATTCCTTCCGGTACTAACTTCTTAATATCGTCTTCCATGTCTTGGAAATATCTATCTTTTGAGCCTTGTTGCATAGCATCCAAAGATCCCATACCTCTGTACGACTTAAACTTTCTTCCTTCGTAGATTATAGTATCCCCTGGACTCTCTTCAACTCCAGCCAACAAAGATCCAGCCATAATTGTGCTTGCTCCAGCAGCCAAAGCCTTAACAATATCTCCAGAATATCTTATTCCACCATCGGCAATAACAGGAACATCGCGACCTTCCAAAGCTTTCGCAACATCATAAACAGCAGTCAATTGAGGAACTCCAATACCTGCCATAACTCTTGTTGTACATATACTTCCAGGTCCTATACCAACCTTAACTGCATCAGCACCTGCATCAGCCAAAGCCAAAGCTGCTTCTGCCGTTGCTATGTTTCCACAAACAACATCTACATCTGAGTATTTTGCTTTTACTCTTTTCAATGTGTCTATAACATTTTTAGAATGACCGTGTGCAGTATCGATAACAATAGCATCGGCACCTGCTGCGATAACAGCTGCAATACGATCATCCATATTTGCAGTTACTCCAATTCCTGCAGCAACTCGCAAACGTCCCATTTTATCCTTACAAGCGTTTGGACGCTCTTTTAGTTTTATAATGTCTCTATAAGTTATCAATCCAACGAGAACTCCGTCTTTATCTACGACCGGTAATTTCTCTATTCTATGAGCTTGAAGTATATCTGCGGCTTGTTCAAAGTCTGTACCACAAGGAGCTGATATAACTTCTTTTGTCATTATCTCAACAATAGGACGATTTATGTCTCTCTCAAATCTCAAATCCCTATTGGTAACTATGCCTATCAACTTACCGTTATCATCAACTACAGGGATACCTCCAATTGAGAACTCTTTCATCATTCTCAATGCATCTCTGACTAAAGCCGTTTTATCCAAAGTTATAGGATCTGAAATCATACCATTCTCAGCTCTTTTAACCTTTGAAACTTCCGCTGCTTGTTGTTCTATAGACATATTTTTATGTAATACGCCTATACCGCCTTCTTGAGCCATTGCAATAGCCAATTTAGCTTCTGTAACGGTATCCATAGCGGCTGAAACGATAGGAACATTAACCGCGATGTTGCGGCTGAACATAGAATTTATCTTAACATCTCTCGGAATAATCTCCGAGTATGCAGGGATAAGCAATACGTCATCGTATGTTAATCCCTCTCCAACGAATTTATTTGAATCTGAAAACATTACTTATAATATAATTTCTTGCAAAGATACAAAGATTTTACAACACAAACAACAAAGTCTGCTACTTTTCAATTTTTGACCTTCCATTAAGGTAAATTTTTAAAGAAACGAAACTTAAAGCCATAGCAAAAAGGAGTAGTGAATTTGGATTCAAAGGAGCAGACGCTCCTACGGGAACAAACTCTCCTCTTGCGTTATCATAGTAGCTGTATTGATAAGGAGAACTAACCTGTTCTCTATAATTCCAACCTCCATGAGTGCTTGGCACAGGCGGTTGTGCAAATGAGATTTGTACTATCAAACAAAAAACTAAACTTATCAAAATTCTCTTCATAACTACAAACTTATAATTTTGGCAGAATAAATTTTACCTTTACTTTCAACAACAATTACAAAACAGCCTTCAGATGGTAGGGTGAAGGATTTTTGGTTTGTCTTTAATATTTCCTTTCCTTGAACATCTGAAACCAAAACCTGTTCAAACGACATAGGGTATTGAATTTCTATTTCTTTACCTGATTGAACGTATTTCAACTCTTCAACTTCCTTATTTTCAGCATTTGACATACGTTTCTTCAAAACAAGTTCAAAGTTCTTAGGTTTCTCAACCTGCTCATAAGGAATAACACATATACTATCCGTTACAAAACTGCAAACTAATGAATTATCCTCTATATTTATCAAATCGATTTGATCAAATTCACCCTCAAGTTCATATAACCTCAGTTGCAAATCCTCATTCGTCTTTGCAAACACATTGATTCCCAATCGCAAACTATCTTCCAAAATAGGCATAGCTGCAATTGATAAATCATTACTATCTATTGTGCAATAAATATCCGGAGCTGAGCCTACACTGAACAATTTGTAGGTATCGTAAACATCATATCCCATTATAGCATTATCTTTGAAATAAAGACGTAGTTCATCGCTGCCTCCACTTGACAATAATCTGAATTTCAAAGTATTTATCTTTGAATTATCCTCTGTTATCTTTGCTTGCACAAGTGGATTCTTGCTTAAAACAAGACTATTCTCCGCATCATTAACCTTTGTCATTATTCCAGCAAACGGAGGTATCAAAAAAGAAGACGGATTGTTGTTATCGCTTGGAATATAAGCCCCTGTCGATGGATTAAGCAGCCACATTCCTCCTATATTGTTAGCACTAAAATTATTTAATCCAACAGAAAACGGATAAGGATTTGAAACCAAGTGATAACCATTTCCAAGCGATGGATTGTATGAAGCATTCGACAGAAGGTTTATTGATTCTTCCAAAAATAAATCCCCTTTGAAAGAAATAGTCTTATCATTCTGGTATGCAACAAGGTAACCCAAAGAATTGGAGAAAAAGTTTGTATCTTCAACTTCTGACAAATACGGAATCCAAGCATATTTTGATTCGTCCAAATAATACAAATCGTCTTCATATCCTCTTTGGAATGAAGCAGCTATTTCATCTCTCGAGCTACTTCTTACATCTATTGGAACAGCGAAAAGATTCCAACCATTGGCATTTGAAGTATATGCATCGAATTGAGCTTGCACCTCAGCCTTACCAACAGTTAGGCTTCCGTTTATTTTCAATTCGGATTTATTCTCGTCAAATAATGCAGTCGAATAATCTGATTGCAACACCAGTTCATCACATCTGACACTCAAACCCTCAGTAATACTTATCCTATCTCCTTTTCGTATAATTACTTTATCGAAATCTTGTGGCACAAGCCCATTTTCCCAAACCAAAGCATTATTCCATTCTCCGCTACCAACGCTTTGAATAATGTTTCCCGTGGAAAAAGAGAATGTTTTCACCGTGTCATCGCCGTGTTTCAAAACACAAAGATATTTAGTTTGAGATTCCAATCCATTTAATACCAAACTATTACCCGCATTACTTAAATCTATTGTATTAACCAAAGAATACGTTACAGGCACACTTAGACTATGTTTTCCACTTTCAGAATTCAGATTTTCGGAACTAAACGTTGCAACATTCCATTCACTATTTGCATCACCAAGGCTAAGAGTTGGTTCAACCAAAGGATTATTTTTTACCCCATCTCTTACTGTTGGTTTTCTTGTAAGTATCTTATTGGAATAGGTAATTTCGCTATTATCCGTTGTAGATAGCTTTCCAAACAAATCAATCGTATCGTTGTAATTACCTTCCGAGTCTTTCTTTAATAATAAGCAAGCATCATTACCTCCTGCCGTGGAGTGATTTCCTATAATTGGGAATGTAATATACTCATAGTTAGATATATTCTCTAAATTTTTCAACATCATTACATATTTACCCCTATGGATAGTATCTTCTGAAGAGAATCGATACTCTGTTTTGTAATATGCATTTATGTTTCTAAGATTATAAAACACCACTTCATAATCTCCTAAACAAATATCCTCTCCCGTACCATTGAATATTTCTAATCCGAAATTTGAACCCGAAGATGCTGTAGCTATTCTTGAAAAGAAAAGATCTTTTGTTGGATTTTCCACCTTGTAAAGACTTAACGAAGTTGCAGAACAATCGGTCCTATTTTCCAATTCAAGAATGACCGA
>JAGBSA010000068.1 GCA_017632095.1 Bacteroidales bacterium
GATTTTTATGCTCATTTCGACTATAAACCCTTGGATAACAAAGAAAGGGAACAATTGGTCTTTAAGTTGAATCGTTATTTTGTTCATGACATTCTTATCTATGGGCTTTATGCAATGAAAGATGATGCACATGCACGTTTTGACGCTGTAAGCAGAACTTATAAATATCATCTTAGCATTACAAAACAACCTTTTAGAGATGCTTTCTGCTACTACCACCCTTGGAGTCTTGATGTGGATAAGATGAATCAAGCGGCGGAAAGACTTTTAGGAACTAAGGATTTTACATCTTTTAGTAAACTACACACCCAAGTCAATAATAACATTTGTACAATTACCGAGGCTCGTTGGGAAAGCATAGATGGTGAATTGGTTTTTACGATAAGTGCCAATAGGTTTTTGAGAAATATGGTCAGAGCGGTGGTTGGTACACTTCTTTTGGTAGGTAGGCACAAGATAAGCCTTGAGGAGTTTGATAAGATAATAGAGGAGAAGAATCGTTGCAAAGCCGGTATAAGCGTTCCCGCCAAAGCATTGTTTCTTCATAAGGTAGAATACCCCGAAACCATATTTTTGTAAAGATTATCGTAAAAACATCGTGCTTTCAAAAAATATTCTCTATCTTTGCAAGTGATTTAGTTGAACATTAAATATCGTATTATTATGAATAACATAGATTGGAAAAACCTCCCATTTGGTTATTACAAGACTGATTACAACGTTCGTTGTTATTACAGAGATGGAAAATGGGGCGAATTAGAGGTAACAGATAGTGAAGAAATCACAATGCACATGGCCGCAACTTGCTTGCACTATGGTCAAGAGGCTTTCGAAGGAATGAAAGCTTTTAGAGGCGTTGATGGAAAAATCCGTTTGTTCCGTCCTTATGAAAATGCAAAACGTTTGATTCGTTCAGCAGAGGGTGTAATGATGGCTCCGGTTCCTGAGGAATTGTTCGTTAAAGCATGTATAGAAGTAGTTAAGAGAAATGAAAGATTCGTTCCACCTGCAGGAAGTGGCGCTTCTTTGTACCTACGTCCATTGTTGATTGGAACAGGTCCTCAAGTTGGTGTTAAACCAGCAACAGAATACTTGTTCGTTGTATTTGCCGGTCCGGTAGGTCCTTACTTCAAAGAAGGTTTCAAACCGGTTCAAATCCAAATAGTAAAAGATGCTGACCGTGCTGCACCTCTTGGAACAGGTACATTGAAAGTTGGTGGTAACTATGCCGCATCTTTACAATCAGGACAAAGAGCTCACGATGAAGGATTCTCAAACGTACTTTATCTTGATGCAAAAGAAAAGAAATACATTGACGAGGCAGGTGCTGCAAACTTCTTTGGAATAAAGAACAACACATATTGCACACCACAATCATCATCAATACTTCCTTCAATCACTAATATGTCATTGCGTCAATTGGCAGAAGACATGGGATTGAAAGTAGAACAACGTCAAATCCCTGTTGAAGAATTATCTACATTTGAAGAAGTGGCAGCATGTGGTACAGCAGCCGTTATTTCTCCAATAGGAAAAATCGTAGATAGAGAATCAGGTAAGGTATTTGACTATGGTACAGAAGCAGGTCCTATATGCACAAAATTGTACAAACAATTGAAAGGCATACAAGAAGGAGAAGTGGAAGACGTTCACAATTGGAACTTGATAGTTGAATAATTTACGTTTTTGTAACTATGAATAAATAAGGCCGTTCCAAATGCTTATGCGATGGAGCGGCTTTTTGTTTGCTTATGGAGAAGATATTAGTAATTCAAACGGCATCAACGGGTGATGTAATCTTATTAACCTCGCTTTTAGAGAAGTTACATCACAAGTTTCCCCAAGCACAGTTAGATGTATTGGTAAAAAAGCCTAACCATAAACTATTCGACTCACATCCATTTATCAATAACGTATGGGTATGGGATAAATCGGATAAGAAATTTTTAAGACTGTTAGTCTTGTGTCAAGAAATACGCAAGGAGGGCTATGATGTAGTCTTTTGTGTTCAAAGATTCTTTTCGGCCGGTTTGATAACGCTACTTTCAAAAGCCAAAAAGCGAGTAGGATTCTACAAAAATCCACTTTCATGTTTCTTTACCCACAAAGTAGAGCATAAAATAGAAAAAGGAATACATGAAGTAGATAGAAATATCTCACTAATGGAAGGCTATTGGTGCAATACCGCCCCACAACCACGCCTTTATCCATCTAAAAACGACTATTCGAAAACAAGCGTCTATAAACAAGGAAATTATTACACACTTTCGCCTGCATCACTTTGGCAAACCAAAACCTTAGAGGCGGATAAATGGATAGAATTAGCCGATTCGATGCCCGAGGAATCAATGCTCTATTTATTAGGTTCAGCCTCCGACAAAAGCTTATGTGAATACATATTAAAGAAAACAAAACACGCAAACACATTTAACCTTTCCGGCAAACTAAGTCTTTTACAATCGGCCGCCTTGATGAAAGATGCAAAGATGAATTACACAAACGATTCAGCACCATTGCATTTGTGTTCGGCGGTTGATGCAGCCGTTACAGCGGTATTTTGTTCGACAACATTAGATTTTGGATTTGGACCGTTGAGTAGCAATTCCCTTGCAATAGAGGCACAACCAACACCAAGTTGTAAACCATGTGGATTGCATGGAGCGAAGAAATGTAAAAACGGAAGCTTTGCTTGTTCTCGCAATATAGACATCAAACAACTTATAGATAGGTTGTAGTAAGGCAAAAACCATACTTAAACCTTACTCTTAAAGCTAAGAATGTGAATGCTTACCCCAATGGCAATTGCCAAAAGCAATAAGCGTACCCACAAAATAGATACCAAATATATAGACAAACCAATTGTCAACCAAAGTGTTGATAATATGTAAGCCTTATGGCGTTTTGAAATGGTTTTATATTTAGTGAAATTAGTGATATAAGGTCCGAGAACCTTGTGTGCAAGCAATTTGTCATACAAACCTTTGTTGCTTTTCAAAAAACAATAAGCTGTCAAAAGCAAAAAAGGAGTTGTTGGTAGAATTGGAAGAAACATTCCCATGATACCAAAACCCAAGGAAATGAATCCTGATAAGACAAGTAACTTTTTCAATAAATATTTTCTTTTTCTCTCCAATCCGTTATTCATATTTAGATAATATTCATCGATTTATCGGATTTTTTTTCAACGTAAAGTCAAATCGCAATCCCCCCTCGGGACGATTAACAACGCTTACCGCACCTCCATGAAACAATACAGAATGTTTTACAATTGCAAGTCCGAGTCCGGTTCCACCCAACTTGCGTGAGCGTCCTTTATCCACACGATAGAATCGCTCAAACAAATGTGGTAGTTGTGATTCGTCCACACCCTTGCCGTCATCTTCGAATCGTATTTTGCAATACTCTTTTGTATTGTCTAAAAGTTTAATATATATATTCTTACCACCGGAATAACTTATTGCATTGTCGGTTAAATTTCGGAAAATAAATCCGATAAGAGATGGATTTCCGTTGATATTGACTTGGGAGGTGAAATCAATCGATAGATTCATTCTTTCGTTTTCCGGTTGTATTGACATCTCATCTGCAACCTCATCTATAATATCATTAACCGACATTTCCTCCAATTCAAACAACTGACTACCATCTTCCATTCTTGTTATAAGAGATACATCGTTTAATAGACGACGCAATCTATCGCTATTGGTATAGCAACGTTCAATAAGCTCTTGTTGCTTTTCCTCACTTAGTTTCATACCTGAAAGAAGTGTTTCAAGACATATTTGTATTGAGGCAACCGGTGTTTTTAGTTCATGATTGATATTATTTGTCAGTTGTCGTTTTATACGATTCTTCTCTTGTTCTTCACGTATTGCGGTTTCATACTCTCTATTTCTATCTTTGATTGTTTGTTGCCATTGTGCATAAAGTTGTACTATATGATTGGAAATAGAACCTAATTCATCGTTAGGAAAAGGTTTTTCATTATCAAAAGGTTCTCCTTTTTTAGCTTTTTCGGCAAAGAGGTTTAATCTTTCAATAGTCTTACCCAAACGATGAGTTATAAAATAAGCAATAACACTCATTACAATACCCACAACAATCATTACCCAAAGAAACGATAGGTCTGCTTTCAATGATTCTATCAAGGCATTGGAATAAGGAACGGCGGTACGAATTATAATGTTTTTACCTTTGGTTGCAGAATAGAAATACTCTTTGCCATCGCTTTCGGATTGTCTTGCAATATGATAACCTTTCCCATTTCGATTAGCCGAAATTATCTCCGGACGTTTGTCATGATTTTCAAGACTTTCATAGGGTAGGAGATTGTCATAGAGAACCTTTCCAGAGAAAGAGATGACGGATATACGGATATTTTCAAATGGAGTTTTGTTTGTATCGATTTTAAGTTCTATTGATTGAGTTGCATCTAAACTTTCCAACAATTCTATGTTGTAATTCTGCAATCTTTCATTGATAAATTCAGACTTGAATTGCTTTTCCCTCAAATATTGAAAGACAATAAAACAGACTATTATAGTCCAAGTGAAAGCAATCAATATTAAGAATAATCTTCTGTGATAAGACAATTTAATCTTTGAAACCATAACCAAAGCCGGAACGTGTTATTATATAAGAACCATAACTACCAATTTTAGAACGCAGACGAGTAATATTTACATCTATCGTTCTGTCCAAAACAACAACCTCTTCGCTCCAAACCCTGTTTAGAATTTGTTCACGAGAACAGATTTTCCCTCTATGCTCTATAAGATATGCCAATAGCTCAAACTCTTTTTTTGTTAATTTCACTTCATTTCCATCAACAATACAGCGTTTGAACTCCAAATCGAGTTGAAGTCCCTCAACAGATAGCTTACTTGTATTTTCCGATATTTTAACTCTTGATGTTCTTCTCAAAACACTTTTCACCCTTGCAATGACATTGCGAACCGTATATGGCTTGGTAATATAATCATCTGCACCAAGATTCAAGCCCATTATCATATCATCTTCCGAATCCCTTGCAGTGCAAAATATGATAGGTATGTGGGCCGTCTCAACATTGGATTTAAGAATTTTTGCAAACTTAATACCACTCATTTCCCCCATCATTATATCAAGCAATATAAGAGAATATTTTTTTAAATCGAATTTGATTGCTTGCTCTGCACAAAAAGCTGTATCCACATCATAACCCTCATTCTCAAGATTTAGTTTCAACACCTCACACAGAGTTTCCTCATCATCTACAATTAAAATACGTTCACTATTCATTAAATTTATCTTATTTTTGCTGCAAAAGTAATGAGAAAAATCATACAAAAAGAAAGCAGAACAAATATTTAATGAAATTGTAACAATAAACATTTAACACAAGTCTAATTTTTTTGAAACAAAATTGTAATCTTTTGAGTGTAATTTTGCATCGTGAAAAAACAGATATTAACAACAAAAACATAAATATTACTATGAAAAAAATCTTATTAAGTATTATTGCATCAAGTCTTATCGGTGTATCTATGCAAGCTCAATCCACAGAGCCGAAAGGAAAACCTGTCGTTCAGGTATTTGGAAATTTCAATACAAGTTTTGGAGAAAACGCAGAGAATTCAGCCTTTGAATTAGAGAGAACTTATCTTGGATACGAAGGAAAACTAAGCGAATCCCTATCTATGCAAGCCGTTATGGATATAGGTAAATCCTCAGACATTGGAGATATGCACTATGTCGCTTATGTAAAGAAAGCGGAAATCGCATGGAAAAAAGGCAACTTCACATTCAAAGGAGGTATGATTTCAACCACGCAATTCAATTTTCAAGAGAAGTTTTGGGGACATAGATATGTTATGAAATCATTCCAAGACCTATATAAATTTGGAAGCAGTGCCGATTTAGGATTATCCGCTTATTACAATCCAACCGATTGGTTAGCGATGGATTTAATCGTTGTAAACGGTGAGGGATACAAAAAAATACAAGCCAATGGCGGATTCAACTACGGATTAGGAGCAACCCTCACACCAATCAAAGGACTGCAACTAAGACTGTACGGAGGTCTGAATCAAGGAAACGGAATTGATGGAAATGATGTAGTAAACCTTGCAACATTTATCGGATATAAAGCAAAGAATTTCTCGATAGGGGCAGAGTACAACCATAAAATCAACTCCCTAAAAACATCTTCTTATGACCAATCGGGTTTATCGATGTATATGACAGTTCTCTTGTCCGAAAAAGTTAATCTGTTCGCACGTTACGATGAACTAAGTTCAATTGACTCTTGGTACTCAAAAGATGAATCTGCCGCAATAGTGGGAGCAGATTTTACTTTAGGTAAACACATAAAACTCTCACCAAACTTCCGTCTCGGCATGCCGAAAGCCGCAGATATACCAAACAACTATTCGGCTTATATCAATTGCAGTATTGGGCTTTAAGTAATTAAAACATCTTAAAAATAACAAAAATATGAAACAGAATTTATTCGCAATGATTGTCGCATGTCTTGCATTATTTGCAATCTCATGTGGAAACAAATCAAATCAAAATTCTCAATTGTCAGACGAACTATCAGGAGCAGGAGCTACCTTTCCACTACCTTTTTACAATGTAATATTTGAAGAATATGCTACAAAACATAAAACAGTTACTGCTTACGGTGCAATCGGTTCCGGAGGCGGAATCAGAAACCTTAAAGACGGAGTGGTGGACTTTGCGGCAAGCGATGCCTTTTTGACAGATGAAGAAATCAAAACAATGCCTGAAGTAATCCATATCCCAACCTGTATGGGAGCAGTAGTGTTGGCATACAATCTAAATGGAGTTGAAAACCTCAATCTTTCATCAGAAGTGATTGCAGATATATTTGCAGGAAACATAAGGAGGTGGAACGATGCAAAGATAAAAGAATTAAACCCCCAAGCACCACTTCCGGATGTTGAAATCATACCAGTCTATCGTTCCGACGGTTCAGGCACAACCTTTGTCTTCACAGACTATCTTACAAAAGTAAGTAAAGAATGGGAAGCTAAATACGGACGAGGCAAATCGGTTAATTTTCCAATCGGACTTGCAGCAAAAGGAAACACAGGTGTAGCAGGAGTAATATCAAACACAGCAAACACAATCGGTTATATAGGATCAGAATATGCCTTTGCACAAAAAATACCATACGCCGGCATTAAAAATCTTCAAGGCGAAATAATCCTACCTTCAACAGAAAGCATTTCAAAAGCAGCATCAGGAGAAATACCACAAGATACAAGATGCAGCATAACAAATTCAGATGCAAAAGGAGCTTATCCAATCAGTTGTTTCACTTGGATTTTGGTTTATAAAGAACAAAACTACTCAAAACGAGATAAACTTCAAGCAGAAACAACAGTGAATTTGTTGGAATACATTCTATCCTCAGAGGCTCAAGCCATAGCAAAAGATGTACACTATGCACCATTGCCGGAAAAACTTATAGAGCAATGTCAAAACAATCTTAAGCAAATTACATACGACGGAGTACAAATAAAGAAATAATAATTCAAAGCTATGAGTGATAAGATTTTCAAAACGATTTTGTTTCTAACGGCATCAATGATACCGCTTATTTGCGGCGGTATTGTCTATGCTCTTGTTACCGATGCTTATCAGGCTTTTGAATATTTCGGATTCTTCAAATTTCTAACCTCTTCCGAGTGGAGTTATACAGAGGGTAACGAGCAATACGGAGCAATGCCATTTATCACCGGCACTTTGATGACAACCCTTTTGGCATTGTTGTTTTGCATACCCTTTTCTTTGCCGGTGGCATTATTTACCGGAGAATACTTCAAAGGAACAAAGATTGCAAGCATTTTGAGTACCATTGTCGATTTGCTTGCAGGCATTCCCTCAATCATATACGGACTATGGGGATTCTTTACCCTAAGACCAATCATTATGGCATTGAATATATCTCCACAAGGTTCAAGTATTTTAACTGCATCTTTGGTATTGGCAATTATGATAGTACCCTATGCAGCCTCTTTGAGTGCAGAATTTATCAAAATGGTTCCAAATGATTTGAAAGAAAGTGCATACAGCCTTGGTTCAACAAGAGCAGAGGTTGTTCGCAGGGTTATATTTCCCGTAGCTGGATCGGGAATCTTCTCATCTTACATTTTGGCAATCGGAAGAGCATTGGGAGAAACCATGACTGTAACAATGTTGATAGGAAATACAAATGCAATACCGGATTCAATAACCTCTACAGGAAATTCAATGGCCTCAATCATTGCGAACCAATTTGGAGAAGCAGACGGCTTGCGTTTATCCTCCCTGATAGCAATCGGATTGATACTCTTTTTGATTACGGCTACCATAAACATGATAGGCAAAATAATGATTAAACACTCGAGAATATAAATTGCGATAAAGATGAAATCAAACTTTAATACAAAACAAAGAATTCTGAAAGACCGTTCTCTATTCTGGGGAGTGTGTATCCTATCGGCACTGACAGCAATACCTTTGATAGCCATATTGGGTGAAGTGTTTATCAGAGGTTATGAACAATTCACATGGACATTCTTTACCGAACCAACACCAACTGCATACAAAGCAATGAAAGCAGTAAACGAAGGACAACCTATTCCGGGAGGCATAGCAAATGGAATAATAGGCACAATGATAATCCTTTTTATGGCCTCAGCAGTTGCAATTCCTTTGGGAATACTTTGCGGAGCCTATATAGCGGAAAATAACAAGAAACGCTTTGCACAATTTGTCAGTTACTTGACAGACCTTTTGCAAGGAACGCCATCGGTCATAATAGGAATCATTACATACATTTGGATAGTAGTTCCAATGAAAGGTTACTCCGCAATAGCCGGCAGTGTAGCATTATGTATTATGATGTTACCTTTGATAATTCGTTCAACCGAAGAAACCTTACGAATATTACCTTCCTCACTCAAAGAAGCAGGCTTGGCCTTGGGAGCAAACAAAGCAAGAGTTATGCTGAAAATTCAACTACCCTCAGCCTTTGGAGGGATATTCACAGGAATCCTTTTGGCAATATCAAGAGTGATAGGAGAGACCGCACCATTGATGTTTACCGCACTTGGTTGTTCTTTCATAAGATGGTCGATAGATAAACCGATTTCGGCAGTACCTCTTTTGATATGGGAGTTTTTCAACGACCCTTACCAACAGGAATTGATATGGGGAGCATCCCTATTCTTACTATCTTTTGTTCTTATACTTAATCTTTTATCTAAATATTTAGCAAGAAAATGGAATCGATAGAATCAATATTGGAATTTAATAAAACCTGCGTTTCATACACCAAAAACACAATGGCTGTGAAATATGTTTCGGCAGAGATTGAGAAAAACAGCATTACAGCAATCATGGGACCTTCAGGCTGTGGAAAGAGCAGTTTGTTAAGAGCCGTAAACTTGATGCACGAATTATATCCGAACATAAAAGTCGAGGGAGAGATACTTTTGAATGGGAAAAACATCTTGTCGATGAACCCAATTGAGGTTAGACGTCGCATAGGAATGGTATTTCAACGTCCGACACCTTTTCCGACAATGAGCATTCAAGAAAACGTACTTGCAGGGTTTACATTGAACGGATTACGTTTGGATAAATATCAAAGAGAGGAAATAGTGGAAAATACCCTTAAAAGTGTATCGCTTTGGGACGAGGTGAAAGATGTGTTAAACAAAAAAGGCACTTTCCTTTCCGGTGGACAACAACAACGCCTTTGCATTGCAAGAGCCTTAGCCCTTAAACCCGATGTTTTGCTTATGGATGAGCCTACCTCAGCACTTGACCCCATTGCAACAAAACACATAGAAGAATTACTCACAGAGCTGCAAAAAGAAGTAACAATCTTAATAGTAACCCACAATATGGGACAAGCCAAACGTATATCTAAACGTTCAATGTTTATGTATTTGGGAGAATTGGTTGAATACGACCTTACCGAAACAATGTTCTCAACTCCAAAAGACGAAAGAACCAAAGAATATCTCACAGGTAGAATGGGGTAGAACTTAGTTTTACATTACATTCAGCCAAACGCCGTTTCAGAAAATCAAAACGGCGTTTCGTTATACGCCAAATCAAGAAACATTTTTTCTAAATGTAGATTTGCGAAATTGAAAAAAAATATTGAAATTTGCAATTCAATATACAATTATCTATGAAACGTATTGCATTACTATCCATTGTGCTTTTGCTTACCCAAGGGCTTGTTGCACAAAAAAGTAAAACCGAAACAACAAAGGCGAAAGCTCGCCAATATAGTTATGAATTGAAGTATCGTGCCTATACAATGGGCGTAGAAAAACAAGATACCTCATATTCCATTGTAAGATTCAGCAATGAAAGAACGACAAAGAACGATTTGATGGATTTTGGCGGACAAAAGCTGATTAGAGGCTTGGCTACCGAGACCTATTTTGTCGATTATGAAAAATCGGAGTACGCCTTGCAGTTGGAGTATGAAGATGGAGAGGTATTCTTCACCAAGACATCATTCCCAAAGATGGATATGACAAAGAAAGGTGAAGAGAAGATAAACGGATATAAGTGTGAAAAATATACAACCTCAATCAATTCAAATAGTATCGAAATTTGGGTTACAAAGGATCTTGGAATAGACGCAACACCAATGGCACAATTCTCCTCCTTGGGCGGAGTTATGGTCAAATATGTAAGAAATGGTAGCTCGGTCTATGAACTTGCACAAGTGAAAAAAGAAAAGAAAGGGGTGAGGTATGAAAATATGACACCATCTCCAAACGCCAAGGAACTTACATATAGAGAACTGGACAATGTCTCTAAGGAGAAAATGATTATAACCACAAAGATATTCGACAAAGCAAGAGTACATTGGGGCGATACAACAAAACACCTTGGCGATATGCAGTTAGACAGCCTTGTTCACTTTGCAGGGGGTACGATTGTTTTGAAAAAAGTAAACATAGAGGCATTGCCGTCGCACTATCAGTTGTTTGCAGAACTTACAACACAATCCGCAGGTGATGCTTACGATAGAACGGGTAGCGTTTTTGTAATACCACAAGACAAAGAAAAGACATTCTACGACGCATTAAGCAAAGGCATTGACCAAGTGCCATTCTTTACAAGCAAGAAAGGTAGCAAGTATCAAGGAATGACGCTAACCGAGGACTATACACCCGTTGTGGAATTGATAAGATTCTTTACACCGTTTGGAGTAGGGCATTTCAACGATAGATTGAAGATAGATGGCTTGCAGTGGGAGGAAGAGGTTTACTACAAACAAGAGATAACGGATTTGACAAAGGTATTGCGAGGCGAAGTCTTGATAGGAGTGTTCATTGGTAACTATGACGGAGGCGGACATTTGGTATCATTAGACATAAAAGCCTATCCCGGTGGTTATAGCGGAGAGGTAGATGACTTAAGCAAGCAATTCTTTTTACCACTGTTCAACACATGTAACGTAATGGAAATGGCAGGACAAAACTATCCACATTTCTTCGATACCGATAGCCTTTGTGTAACATTTGAACTACCACAAGGAGTGAAGAATCTTAGATTACGCTACATCACAACAGGACATGGCGGCTGGGGAGGTGGCGATGAATTCAACCCAAAAGAAAACACAATACTTTTAGACAACGAACGCATCTATTCATTCACACCATGGCGTGAGGATTGCGGAAGATATAGAGAATGGAATCCGGTTTCAGGAAACTTTTGGAACGGAATGTCCTCCTCAGACCTATCACGCTCAGGTTGGTGTCCCGGAACGGCAACACAAGCTGTATATGTAAACCTTGGAGACTTGCAAGCAGGAAAACACACCTTGAAAGTAGCAATACCACAAGGCAAAGCAGAAGGCGGCAGTTTTAGTGCATGGAGTGTATCAGGCGTTTTGTTAGGCGAATTTGAATAGAAAAAAGAATCCCAAAAAGGAAAACTAAAATTTAATTAAACAATAACAAATAAAACATAAAAGATATGGAAAAGTCAATAAAAGGAACACAAACAGAAAAGCATCTTTTGACATCATTTGCAGGCGAATCACAAGCAAGAA
>JAGBSA010000069.1 GCA_017632095.1 Bacteroidales bacterium
ATATGATTTGTGGGCAGAAGGTGGCAGTTTAAGTTTTATTTTTACAAATAAAACAGATTCAGATATTTGTTTGGATATGGAACGTTCTTGTTTTATTAAGAATGGACTTGCATATAGTTATTTCGATGGAAATAAAGACTCTCTAAATATAAAGGGTAGTTCATCTAGTTATACATATTTTTCCTCAGCACAAACTTCAACAACTTTTATTTCAAAAGAAATGCCAACAAAAATTTGGATACCTGCAAATTCTTCAAGATTTGTGTCAGGATTTAATATATCTAATTTTGTCTTTTTTGATTGTAATAACAAGGATTTACTATTCCCAAGAAAAATTTCTGAAATAATAAAATACAATGTAAATAATACTCCATTAACTATCAGTAATAGACTTGTATATCATTTTGCTAATGATGAAAAAGATAGAATAATAGAAAATAAATTTTGGATTATAGATTACACTAACTATAGAGATAAAGAAATTATTGAATTTGAAGATTATTATAATTGTTTTACGGAAACAACAATCAACTTTATAAAAGTTGTGAAATATCAAAAAAACTATAGATTTTACAACAAGTATTATCACGACATAAACTAACGTATGATTTAGTATGTTAGTCTGTTATTTTCTTGATAATTATTTGTTTACTATGTTTGATTTATCATTTATGAAACCGCTGTTTCGGAACTTGATTATACAAGAATAAAAAAGACAAACGGCAGTGTGAATCATCACACTGCCGTTTTGTTGTATCGTTATTTTCGGATTTATTATCTTATTTTCTAATTATATCGGTTGCTTGTATTAAATGGTTAGTTTTAGAAATAGCTGTAATAGGTTCGTTAAAAAAGAGGCGTTAAAAAAAAGAACAGCCTTGCTGTTTGGCAAGGCTGTTTGGCAAATTTTTCTGCTCCTGATTCAACATCGGTGCAGTTTGTTTCTATATGCAATAATTACTTTCTTATCACCAATTTCTTGGTTGTGATGGTTTGTCCTTCTGATACTATTGAGTAGAAGTAAACTCCGTTGGTCAATTCTGAAGAATTGATGTTCAATTTTGCGTCTTCACCGCTTCTTAAATTGTAAGTCTTCACCGTTTTTCCCACCATGTTACGGATAATCATTGTAGGGTTTTTGTATTTCGCAGGAACGTAATAATTAACCACTGCGTTTACTGCCATAGGGTTTGGATAAACCTCTGCGTTCATTGGTTTGGCTTTGCTTTGTGTTGGAAGTGATACTTCTGAGTTGTAATATTTCACATAGAAATCATAAATCACTGAGTTATCTTCTGCACTTAGCAAATAAACTCTTATCATTGAAGAGTTGTCGCTTGCCGGTGTGTAGGCAATGTCAAAGTTTGTAAACTCTACATTTGGTTCCAATGTTACGCTTGGAGAGATTGTGTCAAGGGTACAATCTCCGAAACACATCAAAAACTCATCGCCTTCATGGGTGTTTAGTTTTGAAAATGCAGCTCTTACCTGCATCGGGCTTTCTGTAAGATTTGTAAGATTGAAGTAAGTTGCTATCTCTTCGCCTGCAACTTTCTCCACCTTCAATGTATCTCCTTGTGAAACATCGTCTCCTTCGAATGTTACACGTAGTGTTTGTGCATTAAGGCTTACTGCCAACAACACAACCACACAAAAAATAGAATAGATTTTTTTCATTGTTATTGTTTTTTTATTGGTTATACATTATGTTATTTTAACTCTATTTCATTTGCTTGTAAGACTTTACCGCTTGTAGCATCGGCAACCATCACAACAACATGGCAATTGCTTTTGTTCACTCCTGCTGCCGGTTTAAGCAAATATGACTTTTGAAGTTTTGTTCCTTGTGTTAAAGCTCCCATTGTCAAAGGATAGTTTACTATAGGATTGTCTCTCAACACATGTTGGAAAGAATAGTCAATTATATTACTATTGTCGTTTTGTTTTCCTTCGATGTCGTTTTCTGTCATGTACAATGTTATCACCAAGTTTGAACTTATGTCTTCCAAAGCTTCAATTTCAGTTGATACCACTACGTTTCCGTTTGCGTCTATTTTACTTCCAAGTGATATATTCAAATAGTGAGTTGCCGTAGCAAAATAATCTGCTAATGCTGTTTCCCATTCTCCTCTTCCCGATGGGAAAACGTCTCTGTTTATCCACAAAGTAGGCCATGATTTTATCTCTTTGCCTAATTCTTCTCCGTATGCAGTTCTCAGATCCAAAGTCATTTCTCCTTTAGGTTTAGCCAAAGATCCTTGATGTATCGCTGTGATAACGACATTCTCGCCATAGGTATCCTTAATCGTATTCAAAACTGCTGTACCTTGAGGACAATTCGGACAGTTCCACGCTGTAAATTCTTCCAACAAAAGAGTCAATTCACTTTGTTCTTTTGTTATCGGTGTAGAGTCTGTTGTCTCTCCGCCTTCTATTAGTTTCAATCTCTCGTCCTCGTCATAGTTTTCACAAGATGCAAAAACGAAAGGAACAAACAATAATGCTGATAATATCTTTCTTAATTTCATGGTCTTAATATTTAGATTAGAAACTACTGCTTATTGTTACAAACAAACCATTTGAAGCCGGAACTTCTCTACAAACTCCTCCTATACAAATGATTCCGTCTCGTTGTTTTCCGTAACTTAGAGCTACTCTTGTTGTATTGTAAGTTGAACCAAGTGAAACATTGTAGTAGTGTACCTTTTCACCGTTTTGATTTCCGTAGTTCCATTGGTCGCTCAATGCAACAAACCATTTGCCTGCGAAATTGTACTCTGCGGTCAGTTGAAGCCAATCTCGTTTTGCCCATTCTCCATAGTTTTGTTCGGTAAGTAGCCATTGAACTTCTCCTCTTATGGAATTCTTTCTGTTTATCTTGTATGTACCGTCAACAACAAAGATGTCAGCTATCACATCCTCTTCTTCAGGGTGTCCGAATGCTATTGGGTTGAAGATTTGGTGAGAATACATAAAATTCATCTTCAAATCCTTGGTCATTTTCTTGTTTACCTCAAGGTTGATTTCTTGAAAATATAACTCATCTCCCGGTTTGAAGAAATTAGAAGTATAACCCTCTGTGCCGCTTTGGTTCAATTCATATCCTTCTATGGCTTCTTGATGTATCGAATTAACTCTTGAGTAATTCAATTTAACGTCTGTGCCATATTTTCCTCCAAGCCAAGTTCCTTTCTTTATCTTATACATTACGTCTGCTTGGATTCCCATTTCGCCATTCACCTGTGTAGCGTAAGGATACATCGCCATCAAAGAATAAGCGTGCTGACGAGTTATTGCAGGAAGGTAATTCACATTAAGCATATTTCCTGTTTCGCTTCTCTTTGACTTGAAACTCATATTGTCTATGCGTTTTGCTTCCAATGAAACGGCAAATCCTTTTATCGAATAGTTGGCTTTGACCAACAAAGCTTCTCCTTCTCTATATATATAGTTGTTTACTATATTCGGATCTTGTCCTTTACGGGCATATTCTGCAGAAAGTCCGAATGCTTTGTGAGAGAAATCTAAACGAAATGCTGCTGCACCTACGTTTTCAGGTATCTTCATTTCGTACAAATTCTCATTGATTGGTACGATCTTTGTTTCTGCTTTCTCATAAACTGAAACGAAGCTTCCTCCAACAGTCAAACGAGTTTGTTTTTCTCTAAATGAAGGTATCAATTCATTAAGTGAAACCTCTGCATCTAAACCTCGAACGAGTCCGTTATCGGTTTGCCAAATTTCTTCCCAATAGTAACGTTGCTTTCCTATGATTCCTTTCAATGTAAGGCCGGATACTGGTTTTGCAACTAACTTTAATCCATCCATTGCATTGTCTAAGCCAAGGTTTCTCTCCTCATAAGAACGGAAAACCAAACCATTACCGAATTGTTCGTAGTAATTACCGACTGTTACTTCCAAATAGTCTTTCTTATACGAAGCCCAACGATAAGGAATGCCTGCTCCTTTGTATTGTTTATCGAAACCAAGTATCGGATTCAAATAAGACTCAAAACGAAAGCCTGCAGAAAAATCTCCGGCATTGTAGTTGATGTTTGCGAAAGCATTACTCAAGAATCTCTCATTTACTTTCTCTGCACCAATTACGCTATCCTCTCTCGACATTTGCATATCTATTTGAAAATTTCCGCTGACGCTACCTCCCAAGATGCCCTGTGCGTTTAGCGAGACACAGAAACAAACAGATGCAATCAAAATCGCTATTCTTTTCATCAAAAACTATTACTATTGGTTCTTCAATGCTTTTTCTATTTCCTCAATCAAATGTTGTTCATCTCCTGGAGTGAATCCTACATGTTGCCATATAATTTCACCCTTTCCATTAACTACAAAACTGTGAGGAGGATTGTTTACACCCAATGCACGCTTCAATTCGCTATTTACGTCAAGTATCACATCAAATTCCCACTCTGAACTATTAACCAAAGGAAGTACCTTGCTTTGTGTACGAGTGTCATCAATAGAAACTGCATATATTTTCATACCAGTTTCTGCTTGCCAATCCTCATAGTTTTCTGCGAAAGTATTCAATTCCATTAAACAAGGTTTACACCAAGTCGCCCAAAAACATACAGCAAAAGGTTTACCATCGTTTGAAAAATCTTTTGCGTTAATAGTTTTTCCATCTAATGTTTTAACATCTACAGAAGGTAGTGTTTGTTGTGCGTGTGAACAAAATGCTAACAGCATAAATAAACCACCGAATAATAAAAAACGTTTCATTGTCTTTATGTTTTTAAGTTTATAATTCTCTTCCTATCAAGCAATCCGTAAGTTGCCCTAATTTTTCTCTGAATTCGTTATTTGGCAAATCCAATAATGCTTTCTTTGCCTCCAAACTATAATAAGCCACTTGCTCTTGGGCTTTTTTCAAACAGCCATATTCCCCCACAGATTCGATCAATGCTTTAATTGAATCCTCAGATTTCTGTTCCAAAGCCAAGAAATCGAGTAAGCGTTTTCTTTCTTTTTCTTCAAGTGTTTGCAATAAGAAAATCAAAGGTAAGGTTATCTTTCTCTCCTTTATGTCATTTCCAAAGCCTTTACCCGATTTACAGCTTAAATCAAAATCCAAAATATCATCTTGAATCTGGAAAGCTCTTCCTAGCAATCTTCCAAACCTTTCTGCTGAATTAGAATAATCTTCTTTACTTTCAGCAGTCTTTGCCCCCACATAAGCACTTGCTCCAAACAAAGAGGCTGTTTTTCTATCTATTACATCAAAATAAGCCTTTTCTTCATAGCTTTGAGAATCCGACAATTCCTTTTGCAACAATTCTCCTTGAGGTAATTCTCTTGCTATCTTAGAATAAATAGGCAACAAATCGAAGTCTTCTTGTGTTTCAATCAGTTGAAGACACTTTCCATAGATGTAATCACCAAATAAAATTGCTGTTTTGTTTCCCCAAATCCTATTTATTGTTGGCTTTCCTCTACGAAGAGAGCTTTCATCTAACACATCATCATGCACAAGCGAAGCAGTATGTAATAATTCTAAGATTATAGCCGCTCTATAAGTAGCCTCACTCACCCCACTACAAACCTTTGCAACAAGAAAACTAATCAAAGGACGCAATCTCTTACCTTTTTGAGACAACACATGCTTAGTCAATGCCCCTATAGTGTCATCACCACAAGGCATACATGCTAAGAATTTCTCCTCAAAACAAGCAATCTCTTTCTCAACTCCTTGCCTCAAATCTGCAAGCATAATCTTCTTCACCTTATAATATTAGTCTGCAAATATACAAACAAAAAACGAATCGACAAAATATAAAATCCTAAACCTTAAAATCCCCGATACATCTATGCAATTTTCATATCGACGTACGAAAAGCCTATTGGATTTTCGTGTTTTAGCAAAAGAGTAAATCAATATTTGAAACAAGTGTAGTAAATCTTCGTTTTAATTTTTTATTTCTTGATTTCAGTAAATTCTTTCTTCGTTTTAGAAAAGCAAAACGGCAATGCGATTGGTTCACACTGCCGTTTGTTGTATCGTTATTTCGGATTTGCTATCTTACCATCTAATTGTATAGGTTGCTTGTATCAAATGGTCTGTTTTAGATATCGCTGCAATAGCTCCATCATAGAATTGATAGTTTCTGTTTCCGCCTATGTGAGCGTATGCTATATCAAAAGAATTATTCTTTGTTTTATATCCCAAACCGAAACTTAGAGTGCTTAGTGCTGCATCGTTTGGTTCTATGTATGGATTTGTCATATTAGAATAACCTGCTCTTAGTGCAATTGTGCCAAGTTTCAATTCACCACCTATGCGTAGGGTATGTGCTGCTCTGAATAGGTTTTCTACCATATTATTTAGGTTAGTCTCATACATCAAATCGTCTTCAAAGCCAAAGCTCATTGTACTATAGTCTGCAAATTCATAATCTACGCCTATGGTTCCGCCTATTGCAGATTTGTTGTTTCCTAATACCAAAGCGGCACTACCTAAGAATCTGAACGGAGTTTGCATTGCGTGATCTAGAGTTGGAGCTATACTGCCTGAATATTTGTTATAGTTTACTTCTGAACAATAGTTATCAGTTACAGCATAGTAAGTTGGTGTATGGATTGCAAGTCCCACTCTTATGATATTTATTGGTTTTAATATGATTCCGGCTTTTAGGTTTACCCCTACTGCAGAAAGTTCTTGTATTTCGTTATAAGTGTAATAGCCATTGTCGTTTCCTTGAAGGTCATATCTTGTTTCTGCAAAGCTGCTAACGCTTTTGTAGTAACCACATGGCATTCCAAATGTTGCTCCCCAATAAATCTTGTCATCAACATTTCCACTGATTGAGAATG
>JAGBSA010000070.1 GCA_017632095.1 Bacteroidales bacterium
AAAGCCTACGCTCCAAGGAGATGGCCAACGCATGATATGTTCCGGCGATGCCTTCTTCCAAAGTGCAAAATCGGCAGGATTTCTTTTTTCACTTTGTCCGTCCAATTCACGAGTGTTTGCAATCATATCGTCAATCACACGATTTGAAAGAATACCATATTTGTGTGTATCGTTGTTATATTTGTTTACATCAAAGTAAACACTTCCTTCACTGATGTAAGCATAACCCTTATCCAACAAAGTCTGAACTATTTCAATCTGTTCGATGATGTGACCTGTCGCATGAGGTTGTATATTCGGGCGAAGAATATTCATAGAGTCCATTGCGTCGAGGTATCTCTTAGTATAGTATTGAGCAACCTCCATAGGCTCCAATTGTTCCAGTCTAGCCTTCTTTGCAATCTTGTCTTCACCCTCATCACTATCGTTTTCCAAGTGTCCAACATCGGTAACATTTCTAACATATCTTACCTTGTAGCCAAGGAATTGAAGAAAACGAAAGATAGTATCAAAAGTCAATGCAGAACGAGCATGTCCCAAATGAGCATCTCCATAAACAGTAGGGCCGCAAACATACATTCCAACAAATGGAGCGTTGATTGGTTCAAACTCTTCTTTCTTTCGTGATAATGTATTGTAAACTTTTAATTTTTCGCTATTGTCAATCATATCTTTATTTCTTTATTATTGATTATCTATTTTAATTTTTCTGACCATTATACCTATGCAAAGGCTTGTTATAATCATAACGAGAATAAGCACATTTATCGTATCCATAGGATAGATACTCACAGGGAAACTATCAACCACAAATCCGTTAGAACCAATCTTGATTATACCGAAGTGTTGTTGAATAAGGCAAAACAGACTTCCCAATATCAAACCCGATAAACAGCCAATACTACTCAAAATCAAGCCGACCAAGAAGAAAATCAGCCTTATGTTCTTATTTGTCGCACCCATAGAAGACAGAATCTTAATGTCATGCTTCTTAACCATGGCAAACAAAGAGACAGAACCCATAATATTAAAACTCGCTATAAAGATTATAAAGCTCAAAATAAGATATACCGCCAATTTCTCTGCTTTTACAATCTTGAAATAAATAGGGTCTTGTTCAAAACGAGTCTTAGCCACCAAATCATCGGGAAGCATCTTTGAAATTTCATGCTTAATCTTATCCGTATTCTTATCATCATTTACCGAAATATGAATACAAGACACCTCATTCTCCTTATAGTCGAGCAAACTTTGAGCAAAGCCCAACGGAACAATAGCTGCATCTCTGTCCATGTCACCTTCAGTCATAAAACTGCCCGAAAACAAAGCGTGTTCTGTGTTTAAGTTTTCCTCAGGCACAAAAGCCGCAGTAGCATTCTTCCTTGGACTGCAAAAACTCAAGAACATATTCATATTCTCTGCACCTTTGCCTATCCCCATATCAAGAGCCAACGAAAGCCCTAAAACAACCTGAGGACGAAGAGAGTCTCCTATATCGAAAGAACCAATCCTCATAGTTGTGTCTATTGAATTGAGTTTAGAGTAATCAGCCTCCGTTCCAATCAACTGCACAACCGTTTGCTTATCTTGAAAACTCATCAACACTGTTTCATTGACAACGCTTACGCAATTCTCAACCCCCTCCACTGCTTTCAACTTTTTTGAGAACTCATCGTTCAACACAAAAGACTTACCCTTAACACTCTCAACCTTAATGTCCGGATTAGGAAACGAAAGCATCTTCACCGCAACATCGGTAAAGCCGTTGAACACACTCAAAACAATAATCAAAGCCATAGAAGCAACCCCTATTCCAATCAAAGAAATAAGAGAAATGATGTGAACAACATTCCAATCTTTTCTTGAAAAGAAATATCGTAATGCAACGAATAAGGGAAACTTCATATCGAAAACTTATCTTATTGCTTTAACAAACGGTCGATGTTATCGCTATAATCCAAACTATCATCTATGAAGAAACTCAAAGCAGGAATGATTCTCAACTGATGTCTCTCCAAGGCAGCAAGCTTCATTCTCAAAAGAGTTTTGTTTTGCTCAATTAAAGCAAAAATATCCTCCGTTTTACTACCCCCCAAAGCAAAAATGCTGACATAGACTTTTGCAATGGACAAATCGGCTGACACTCTCACGCGAGTAGGAGTAATCATTGCACCATTAAATAGGTTCTTTGCTTCTGTCTGAAATATTGTGCCCATGTCCTTTTGAATCAAGCGGGCAACCTTTTGTAATCTGTTACTATCCATATTTTGCAAAGATACGAATAAATCAAGAAAGGCGACAGCCGAGGAGAAAAAACTTAGTCCAAATTTGCAATTAATACAAGTCCTAAAATAAAGTTTAAGTTAATTGGTATTTGAGACCCCTTGCAATGAAACGAAGTTTGGGTGAGAACGAAACGAAGTTTTGGAAAATTGAATTCAAGTTTTAGAAAATTAAAACGAAGTTTCGTTAAGGGCGA
>JAGBSA010000071.1 GCA_017632095.1 Bacteroidales bacterium
AGCTTCAAAGTTTGCGAAATTCTCATAAACACTTACACTATCATTTTCAAAATAATAAACCTGCAAAGGAACTTCTCTTCCATTAGATTGAAGATTTCGCTCTAATAATTTGAAATTTGCCACAGTCATACTTGCTAAATACACTGGTATCTCTTGATTTATTGACCAGTGATAAGTATCATAGGTTTCTCCACTAGTGATAGAATCCAACACTCCGCCACAAACGGCTCTCACGTCCTTATTTACCGTAATATTAAACTTAAATGTAGCCTTATCTGTAAAAGCATCTTTGCAAGCAAACCAACTTCTAGCATAAGAATGTGGATAATCAGAGAAAGCAATTCCTAAGGTATATACAATATGCGGCTCATAATGGATTCCTCCCCAAGCATAAGGCTCTAAAACCATGCCACCATTATAATAAACCTCCACTTCCACCAATTCTCCTTGCAAAAGAGTTCGTCCCATTGCAACAGTTACTTTAGCGTTATTGTAAGTAAATTCTACATTTTGTCCATTTACTTTAACAGAATCAACAATATGATTTTTCAAATCAAATTCCAATATATCAGATTCTGAAGACAAAATATTCAATCTTAATTTCGTAAACCCAATATGGCGATTTTCTTGTTTGTGTTCAACATCTAGATTGATTTCATAGGACAACACATCATAGTCTGCAACTTGTGCAAAGGCAGATCCCCAAAAACTTAAACTACATAAAAGGATTACTACGATAGAAATTCTTTGCATTAACATAATTCACCAATATTTCAATTATGATTACAAAGATAAGGAAAATAATTCATAAATAAAAAAGGTTGTTCCTTTAATCGAAACAACCTTTTTTGTGACCAAGCCGGGGCTCGAACCCGGGACCCCATCCTTAAAAGGGATGTGCTCTACCGACTGAGCTACTTGGTCCCCGTTAAATTGCGAATGCAAAGGTACGACTTTTTCTTTAACTACCAAATTTTATGAACAAAAAAAAGCATAGCACAAATTCAATTAACTGAAATACAAATAAATATTTTCAAAATAATTAAGCAGAATTTCTACTTCAAAATGCCATTTTTCATAATCTCACATCATAAAATCACCTAAAATTAATAATCTAATGAAACAAAAAATCCGTCAATCGAATTAACAACTGACGGATTTTAAGCAACGATTCAATACTAATGATTGAACATATCTTTATTATAAAAGTCCAATATCTCTATACAATTTTCTCTTAAAGCCTTTGCAGGAGAGTCTGGATTCAATTCTATCGCTTGTGTATAATCATCTATTGCTTCTTTCCAATTATTGCCTCGCCTATAAGCATTACCTCTTAAATAGAAAGCAATATCTTTTAGTTCCGTATCATCATCTGCTATCAAGCTATCAAGCAAACTCTTAGCCTCAGCAATCTTATCAGAGTTTAACAACTCCTTTGCTTTATCTATATCTTCAATTCTTATCATCAGCAAAAACTAATTATAAATCATAAATGAACCAGAGCTAGACTCTTCTTTATTTGGAGCATCATTATGTCTGTAAACCACCTTCCAAACATAAACACCTTGTTGAACGGTTTCACCTTTATAAGTACAATCCCAAGCCTTTTCAATATCATCTGTAGCAAAGACGCACTCTCCATTTCTATTGAAAATTTCCAAATGGTAAGAAACCAAGTTGTCTATCCACAAACGGAACTCTCTATTCACTGGATTGTTATCATGCAAGTAAATACCTGTTGGAGCCCAAAGATAATGATCACGTTTTACTCTTATGAAAGTTGAAGTTGAATCTATACAACCAGCATCTGAAATTGCTGTAAGATAAACATCAAACACCATTGAAGTATCTTCCAATGCAAATGTATAAACAAAAGATTCATCAGTTGTAGTATAACCATCGCTCAATCTCCATTCTCTTGTTACATTTCCAGTTGAAGCATCTGTTATAATAGTTGTAGGATCCAACGCATCAAGAACACTTGGGTTCAATCTGATTACAGGAGTTGGTTTAGCTTGAACAACAACCTTCACCTCGTCTCTGCTATGGCAGTTAATATCATTATAACCGTGCACAATATAATTTGTAGTTCCTCTTGGCGATACAGTATAGCTTGTGCCATTTCCTCCATTTACTGAATTATCTGCTGTTTCCCAAACCCAACGTGTTGCATCTCCGGCAACGGCAATTGTAGCTGTTTCTCCTTCACAAATCAAAGCATCATTAGAACATTGAACAGTTGGAGCTTGTTCTACATCAACGGTTACCGATTTGATGGTTTCACACATTGCAGGAGGGAGTTTCACACTTACAGTAAACTCTTCATCATCTGCAGGGGTAACTGTGATTGATCTATCGGTGCTTCCGTTGTTCCATTCAAACACACAGTTCGATGGATTGCAATTTGCAGTCAATGTTGTTGAAGTTCCTGCACATATTGCCAAAGTTCCAGTAATATTAACCTCAGGAGAATCATTTACCGTAACGAATATCGTATCGCTTGCAGTACAACCAAGGTTATCTGTCTTGGTAAGAATAATATCACCAGAAGCTTGAGGTGATGTTGTCAAAGTTTCACCATCGCCACCAGTACTCCAAGTACATTCACCCGGATGTTCATTCAAAATATCTGATAAGGTAATCTCATCACCCTTACATATAGTAACATCATCCATCAATTTAACTTCAAAACTTCTGTTTACGATTGTACAAGACTTGTAACGGGTACAAATCAACACGCCAAATTCGTCATAGTTTTCAAATTTGAATGTATAAACCACTTCATCTTCCGTAGGGTTGTTTGCTCTTGCAAATGTAGAACCTATATTAACAGTTGTATCAGCTGGATTTGCATAAGGTGCAACTTGATAATATCTGCCATTATCCCCTGCTCCGCTCAACTCAAAATTGATAACCC
This sequence comes from Bacteroidales bacterium, assembly GCA_017632095.1. Lineage (GTDB taxonomy): Bacteria > Bacteroidota > Bacteroidia > Bacteroidales > P3 > Onthomorpha. The sequence continues at coordinate 2,918 of JAGBSA010000071.1, forward strand.
CACCACGACATACTGTATCGATGTCCTCAATACTTTCATTGTGAGTAATAACCATATCAGGCATATCAATAGGATAGTAAATTGCCGAACTGTCTTCCACCCAAAAGCTATATCCGTCGTTTCTATAAACCTCTGCTTTTACGAAATATCTTATCGGACCAGACTCTACAGTTGGTGAGGCTAAGATTCTGCCATTTGCATCTGGTGAAACCTCTTGCAAAGCTTGAGAATAGTCAGTAGCACTTCTCTTATACCAGTTCATAACATACTCTAACTCTCCGACAGGTTTAATACGCCATGCTTCGTTTTGAGCACTCCAAACGCTGTTGTTATATCCCGGAATAACAGTTGCTTGATTTCCGGCAGCATTTTGAATACCGAGTGTAGCCAATCCATCTTCCCACGATGTACATATTGGTTTGTTTTGAAGATAAAACTCGATTACGTTAGAGGTTTCATACAATACACACATGTGAGTTGCAATCTCGCTTGTACACTGAAACATCGGTACTTGATAATAGCTCAAAACCATCTTACGACAAGGATATTCTCCAATGATTTGAAAATATATATCCCCACCTATTGAGAAGTTAATATCGTAATAAGGAGCCATAATACAGTTTTTGTACCTTGAACCAGTCGGAACGGCACCATTGCCTTCTTGAGTGTAAGCACAATAAGTACAACCTGAGGCTGGATTTTGTGTAAAGCAGTCTGGATTTGTGTAATCGAAAGAGATAAGACCGTTAGCCCCGATAACAGCCATAGGATAGGTCACCCCATAGAAGTCAAATGTGAAATTCGGAACATTAGGGTTAGGTGGAAAACCATAATTCAAAGAAAAGACAGTTCCCCATCTATCATCGTTATTACAAAGTTGCGATGCGTATGAGTTACCCGAGTTGTAAGCAAGAGGAGGGTTGTAAGGGATAGACTCAACCTCGTATTGGTCAGTACCACCTCCCGGAAGGAAGATGTCAGCTGCAATATAGTTATCTATACCACACTGAAGCTGAATTCCATTGTTAAGTTCCGCAGCCGTAAAATCAATCAAGGTATCTACACCATTTGGTTGCGTTACTGATTTCTTTATGATTATGCTTGCACAACCTTGTCCGTAAACCGAGGTTGCTCCAAAGAAAGCAAGCATAAGAAAGATTGAAAAAATTCTTTTCATTTCTATTTTTACTTTTTTATTATTCTAAATTCGATAAATCTACAATTTGCCACCGCCCAATCGCTGAAGCACAAAAAGCAGACTTGCAAAACTACTAAAAAATCACCAATTAGACACTACAAGTCTTCAAAATGTTTTTGGATTTTCTTAGTTTTTTTGAGTATTTTTTCAGAATTATCTATCGTTGTTCTTGAAATACGTAGATTTGAAACAGAAATTGAGGTATCTATTTTTTGAAGCACAAAGACAAAACAAAAATACCGTACAATAAAACGAAGAGTTAATTTTCTAAAACAAAGAGTTGGTAAACTAAAACTTCGTTTCAAAAAATTAAATCTTCGTTTCCTTAGAGGCTGTCTTAACAAGAGATTATCACCTCTTTATAAAATAAGACTATTTATTCTTTTTCCGGTTCTATATGTATGCTTACTTGTGTCAATTTACCGAAACGAGTTCTAAGATTTTGCTCAACCAATTTTGCAATGTGGTGTGCCTCAAGTATGGTTTTATTTCGAGCGACTCTTATGTGGCAATCGATTATCTTACTTTGCCCATTTTGTCGAGTTTTTAGGTTATGCATATTCACTACTCCTTGTGTCGATGTGATTATTTTAACGATTTCGTTTTCCACTTCTTCGCCTAAGGATTTTTCCATCAATTCATCGATTGGCGGTTTGAACATCTTGACTGCCACAACCAAAATCATAAGCCCTATAACAAAGGCTGCAATCGGGTCAAGTATAGTCCATTTTTCTCCCAACAAAATTGCTCCTCCC
>JAGBSA010000072.1 GCA_017632095.1 Bacteroidales bacterium
GCAGAGGTAGCAAACAAGCACGAGGTTATAGTAATGGAAGACTTAGCTTACTTCGGAATGGATTTTCGTAAAGATTATTCAAAACCAGGAGTTGCTCCGTTCCAACCAACAGTTGCAAAATGGGCTAAGAAATACATTTTGATGATTTCAGGACGTAAGGCATTCTCTTATGCAGGCCAAAGAATAGCTGTAATGATTATCAGCCCGGATCTTTTCAATCACAAGACAGAATACATGAAGAAATACTTCACACAAGATTGTTTCGGTCGTGCTGTGATATTTGGCTCTCTTTATGCTTTAACTTCAGGAACTGCGTTCTCTCCACAATATGCTCTAACTGCAATATTCAAAGCTTGCAACGAAGGAACATATGATTTCACTGAGCCTTTGAAAGACTACGGTAAGAAAGCAGAATTGATGAAAAAAGCTTTGGTTGATAACGGATTCAAGATTGTTTACGACAAAGACTTAGATGTTGATGTTGCAGACGGATTCTACTTCACTTTCTCTTACCCTGGATACAGCGGAGAAGAGTTATTGAGCGAGCTTGCTTACTATGGAGTTAGTGCAATTTCGTGAGGAATATGCCGAAGCGAAAGATTAGAAGGTGTAAGAGCGTGTGTGTCTTTGGTACCTCACAAAATGATACCTGTCTTTGCAGAAAGAGTTAAGAAATTCCACGAAGACCACCCATTGAACTAAGAAAAAAGAAAGTGTATTTCAAGAACAGAAATCACACTTACTTGAATTGAATAAAACGAAACGAGGTTTCAGCATAACTGAAACCTCGTTTTATTTTACCCAAACGGCCTTTCAAAAAATTAAAACGCACGTTTAATTTTTCTAATTCTTTTACTTAAATAAGTTGATTATCTTTTCAGCCAAATAATATGGCAGTTTGTAGTAAGATTCCACTGTCCAACCTGCAACATGTGGAGAAAATACCACATTATCCATAAGGAATAATTCTTTCAATTCCTCTGGCAAAGATGTAGAATCAAATTCGTTAGAGAAGGCTTCAAATTCCAAGACATCTAAACCCACTCCTTTGATCTTGCCTGCTCTTATTGCCTCAAGCAAATCTTTGGTTTTGACAACCTTTCCACGAGATGTGTTTATCAAATAAAAAGGTTTTGAGAACTTATCGAAGAATGAGGCATTTGCCATAAACTTTGTCTCTTCTGTAAGCGGAACATGAAAAGATAACACATCGGATTGAGCGAATATTTCTTCCAATGAAGACTCGCGAGCATAAGCATCAGAATAGTCTTTTTTGTATTTATCATAGGCTAAAACCATACAATCAAAACCCGAAAGTCGTTTTGCAAAGCTTCTTCCCATGTTTCCATAACCGATAATCCCGATTGTCTTTCCTTCTATTTCCAATCCCCTATTCTCTTCTCTCAACCAAAGACCTTGTCTTACTTGTCTATCTGCCACAATCATCTTATTGAACAAACAAAGCAGCAATCCCAAGGCGTGTTCTCCAACTGCGGTTCTATTTCCTTCGGGAGAATTTAGACAAACTATGCCTTTACTTTCCGCATAATCTACATCGATTGCGTCCATACCAGCACCTAATCTTGCAATAAATCGTAAGCGTTCTGCTTTGTCTAATATTTCCTTATCCAAAACCAACTTGCTACGAACTACAATTCCATCATAGTCTTTTATATTTTGCAAAACATCTTCTCTATCGTAGTCTGTATGCAATTCTATTTGGAACCCCTCCTCCAAAAGTTTATCGCACAAAATTGGATTGGCTTTATCAAGAATCAATATCTTCTTTTCCATTATTATCTCTGTATAAGTAGTTGATGAAATCAGAATAATTTCCGTTGAATATGTTCAAATCCACTTCAGATCTTATTCCTGGCACGTCGCCTTTGTGATTGTATTGCCAAAACTGCCACTTTACCGTAGTAGGTTCTGTACATAATTTACATAACCAAAGATCGTAGTCGTCAAAATTTCCTTTTATAAAATTCTGATAAGTTTCTACGTTCGTATAAATAATAGGGCGTCTTTCGTAATAGCGTTCCAAGGTTCTCAAACAGTTGAATATCTCACTTAAAACCTTGTTTTTGGTTTCTTCACTGTACTTATTGCCTCCGTAAAGTTCAACATCAAGCACCGGAGGCAAGTCTTCGGAAGTCAATTTCACATTATTGATGAAATTATACGCTTGTTCCTTACCTTCTTTGTTGAATCTGAAAAAATGATATGCCCCTACGATAATGTTATTCTTCTTTGCTTCGTTCCAATTCTTCTCAAAGCGTTTATCAACAAAGTTTTCGCCCTCGGTTGCTTTTATAAACGCAAAGTAAACCTTAGAATCGTACACTTCTTTCCAATCTATATTGCCTTGATGTGAAGAAACGTCAATGCCTGTTACGGGATAACGATAATAATCTATCTTTACACCGGCACAAGCATAGTATTTACGGTAATAATCTATGCCATAGGAATACAGAAAGTAGGCTCCAATAAGCAGGAGCGAAACAACAATACTCCAAATCAGTATTTTGACTCTTTTTTTTGCTTTTCTTCTTTTACTTGACATTGATCATGAAAGCTTCCATTACTGAAATAGGA
>JAGBSA010000073.1 GCA_017632095.1 Bacteroidales bacterium
TTATGGAAGACTTCCTAATCGACAATAACCCGAAAAATAAGCTGAATATACCATTCTCAACCTACAAGGGAATGAATTAGCAAGGCGGAGTAAGCGACCACGTCCCTATTGTTATGAAACTCGAACTTTAATCCGCTTTGAGTGAAACGAAGTTTGGGTATGAACGAAACGGCGTTTTGGAAAATTAGATTCAAGTTTCAGAAAATTAAAACGAAGTTTCAGCAAACTGAAACGAAGAATTGTTTTTTCGGAATTGAAAGTTTGCAGAATTGAGGTTTTATTCTACTTCGAGGGAGTTTTGTAATAGAAATGCAGGTGGCTCTCTCAATTGTTCCTCATAAGCCTCTGCCATTCCATAGATAATATTCAGTTGTTCCAATGTACGATTGATTTCTTCAGAATAAAAATCGGCTCTCTGCCACATACGTTCCAATTGCTCAAAGCTTGTTTTCAAATATCCATCTATTACATTGAAGTATTCATCTGCAAGACTTATGCGTATGTTTTCCAAATTAAAATCCTCTGCTTGGTTAATCAACCTCAACCATTGCCCGATTAGGTTTTGCATTTCTACTCTTTCTTGAGATTGTTGTCTTGATTTTAGCTTGGTATAATTAGAGATGGCGGCACTCATTGCCTGAACTGATTTGTCTATATATAATTCAGAAAGTGATTCTTCGCCAAGTAAGCCATATAGCATTGCGATATCTGCCTCTGCAAGCGGATTACGATGTTGTGACATTGGGAACGAGTGTGTTAATTGCTTGCAAACAGACAAGGCATCGTCCATTCTCTTTGTGTCAAACAACTTATAGGCAAGACAAATCGAATGTTGTACATATTGTTGCACAATTTCTCTTTCGATTTCGTTGTAATAAACGCCTTCTTTGTTGAAATTCTTCCACTGAAACGCCTTTGTGAAGTTTGCAAACATCTTTTCTTCGTTTATAAAACCTGCCTTTTGTTGAATGATTTCTGCTTTTGATTGTTTCTTTGTTCCAAGGCGGTAAGCAAAACCTTCAAGCTGCATATAATCTTCAAGTCCGAAGAAGTCATCTATTGAGTATGATGAAAAATAAATCGGTCTCGATTCGATGTTTGCAGCAATCAAATCCATCGCAACAAGGGTTGAGCGGCTTATATCTAACACATCATATTTCCATTTCAAAGTATCCTCCCCCACCGGCAAGATAAAACGATTGCTTGCAAAATAATGCACCTTGGTTCCGAAGAATTCTGCACTTTGTTTCTCATTTGTGAACGAGACAATGGCATCTTTGAGCATCAATGTGTCAAATGCCGGATTTATCTGCCCATAAAAATAGCGGTTTTCGTATTCTTTCGGACTCAAAACCATATCAAGTGGAGCTGAATTGTAAACCTTTCGTGTCAAAGTATTGATACAATCTTGCCCATTGAGCAATGAGAGGTTTATAACCCTAACATCTTGACGTATCTTTTTAACATTTTGTGCATACCACAAGGGATAGGTATCGTTATCGCCATTTGTGAATAGTATTGCGTCCTTTTCACAAGTTTGAAGCATGCTTACTGCAAAGTTTTCGGCAGTATATTGATGTCGATGATTGTGATCGTCGAAGTTTTCGAAGAACATCAATGCCGGAACGAAGAAAAACACCGGTGCAACGTATTTTGGACGCCTTAGTTTTACAAGATTAACAATTATATTGCTGATTCCAAACACTCCCATGGCTATCCAAATACATATTGCGGCAAATGACATCAAAAAGACGTAATCTCTCTCTCGTGCTTGGTAGGCTGACTGATTCAAAAAGATGACTAAGGCTATGGAGTTGAAGAAAAACAATGTTGCATTAACCGTAAAATGTTTTGCATCTTTACTTGCTTGATAGAAAAGCCCAAACAATGCTAACAATAAAGGGATTGCATAATAGTAATTCCTTCCTTTGGCTGCTTGCGGATTGAGTTCATTGGTTGCAACTCCGAGGAACTCATCTACAAATTTTATTCCGCTTGCCCATTGTGAGTTTTTGTAATCTCCATATCCTTGAACATCGTTTGTCCTTCCACAAAAATTCCATAACAAATAGCGGAAATACATATAGTTTGTTTGATAGGAGAAAAAGAATCTGAGGTTTTGTGCAAATGATGGCTTAGGTCGCTCCTCTCCATTTATGTTTACACTGTTTTCTGGCAAACCTGTCCATTCTATATAGCCATTTTCTGCCGCCGATGTCTCATAATTCCACATTCGAGGAAAGATTGTCTTTTGCTCTTTGGCGAATATCGGTTTCAATCCTTTTGAATCAAGTTCGAATTTTTCAGGTGGTATTGCTGTATATTGTTGTCCGTAAATCAATGGTGCTTTTGAATAGTTTTCTCTATTGACATACGCTTTCATTGCCTCGAATGAAGATGGTGAATAGCTGTTCAATGGAGGGTTTTCAACACTTCGTATCGGTATTATCAAATAAGTACTCAATCCTACACAAAACAATAGTATTGCAAGCAGAGAAAACTCCAACGAAGCTTTTTTATATTTTCTGGCAATGAATAATCCTATTCCTATAATCAAAAGCAGCAACAATATTGCATACCATTGTATCCACGAAAGCAATGCCAATATAAACGGAACAAGGACAAACAATATCAAAAGCACAGCTAATGCTCCTGCAATTATGTAAAGAATCAGTCCTTTGTAATTTGTGCGTCTTTGATGAAAATATAGAATCACTGCAATCGGAGGTAGAATCAACAAAGACAACTGATGAACACATAAACCTAAGGATAAGGTATAGACTGCAAGCAACAAGTATTTTGTTTTGCGATTATCATCCCATTTAAGCACAAGCCACAATGTAATAAACGAAAGTAAGGTTGACAAAGCATAGACTTCTGTTTCTGTTGCGGAGAACCAAATACTGTCTGCAAAGGCAAAGCAAAGCGAAGCTATGATAGAGGCAATTATATTACCCGGTTGCATTGTTGAAAATCTGCTTAACATTCTAACAAGCACCCAAAACAAGAACGCAGTACTCAATCCCATGGACAAAGGTGAAAGAAACGCAATGAGATAAGTTGTTATCGTGGGATTGTTAAATCCGAATATCGAAAGAAAAGCAGCAACTATCTGATAGAATGGTGCTCCCGGAGGATGGGGTATTTGAAGCCCTGCCGCAGATGCAAGAAAGTCTCCACTATCCCAAAAAGACAGCGTAGGATACATAGTGTATCCATAAACTACTATTGTGATAGCTGCAAGCAACCAACCGATTATGTTTATGCTTCTCTTATTTTGCATATCTTATGCCTACTACCAATTGACAAAAGACTTATTAAATATATCTTCTATCAACTCTTCATTGATTTCTTTGATAAGGCTTTCCTCTACATCGCTTAGAGAATAGCTGCTATCATACTCTCTGTATCTTGAAAACTGAGTTTGGTAATTTGCTTTAGGGTTTTGATTATTCTTAAACACCACTCTCACCGTTATTGTCAAGCGGTTCTTTGCTGCTTTGTCGTTTGCTCCAATGGCAGACGGAGAGACAGAATAGCCTGTTATTGTTCCGACAAACGAAACATCAGCACCTTCATTAACCTGAACAAGATTGGTTGAAGAGGCTACTTTACCTACCAAAGCATTAGTTAGTTCCGATGAAAGCATCGGCTGCACTATGCTTGCACGATTTTGAAACGGTTCAACAGAAAAAGTCTTCGTATCCGAAGAAACAGAAGCTCCTGTGAAGGAATACCCCCCTACACAGGATACTGCAAGCAACGCTGTTGCTATTACTAAAAATAATATCTTTTTCAAAGTAACAAATCTACTTTACAATCAACTTTTGCGTTTCTCTATTGTCTATATTCAAGAAGTAAACGCCCTTTTGCTCTATCTTTACAGCTTGTCCGTTGTATTGATCTAGATTCAAGACCTCTCTTCCCAACACATCGCACACTCTTACTTTACACCCCTCTGCTCCTTTCAACTTAAATTCTCCTGAAGTAGGGTTTGGATATGCTACAACATCATTATCAAAAGACAATGCCTCCAATCCAGAGTTATAAACAACGTTCAAATCGTCCAAATATAAGTTCGAGAATGATGAAGTCATACCATCGCTTATCACTAAGGCTAAAAATATCAATTCTGTCGCAGGTATATCAAACATATACTCAATTGGCATAGAGAAACTCTCGTAAGAAGATGTGTTTTTCAAAAATCCTCCTCCCATATCGAAATCTATCGGCGTGAAAGCACCAATACCAACTATTCTTCTTTGTTCTTCTGTTTGTGATACTACAAGAGCAATCAAGGCAAACACATCTGTAGAGCCTTCAACTTGATTAAACATATAGTGACCTGTAATTTCACTTGGCTTAGAAGAGATTTGCAAACCATTTGTCAAAAGATTGGTCAACATTTCCTCTTGCATAATATCTAAATCCGAAGTTGTATCGGACAACATCTCCATAAGATAAGCCACATTTATCGTTGCATTAGTCAAAATACCCGGAACAGCAAACGATTCTGTCATTCCCAAAGCTGAAATCAACATATCGGGCAACATAGCAGGAGCAATCTTGATTGCAAAATTTCCATTATGTGCTTCAGTTGTTTTACTCACCTCGCACAAATTAAATCCCATAAAGCCTAAAGTATTCCATGCTTGAGGAGAATTACCACTCCATGTTTCAAAACCACTGTTTGTAAATTGTTGTGCATTGATTGACAATCCTAAAACCAAAGCACATAGAAATAACATTGCTTTCTTCATTTCCTATACTTTATTTTTTCTTTTATATATTTATTAATTTCAATTTCCCATTCGCAACTATACAAATTCAATTCTCTATTACGCAATAAGCACATTCAAAGTTTCATAAATCATTTCTTCGTTTCAACAAAGCCAATCTTTGAATCGCTTAAGCAAAATCAAATTTCGTTATCTATGAAGTTTATTCCATTTTATCAAATTCTTCTTATAGCTTTTTATAAGGTACTTAAACCATTTGTCATTCTCGTATTTATCCATCAGACGGTTCGATTGAGCAATTTTTTCGTTGCGTTTAGTCTCTTCCAAGCTCATCATCTGCCCTATTTTCTTCTGAATCTTTTTCGTATGCTTAGACTTGTAACCGAAATCTTTTAAGCTGGCAAGTGCTTCCACGCTTTGCTCAAACTGTCTGTACTTCATAAGTTGCTCAATTGTCGTTATAGCCAAAGCATCGTTGCCAAAAGAATACAGAATCTCCCTTAGAGGACGATGTTGCACGCTCATCTCTTTCAGACTGTGAGTTACATAGAAATGTTCCAAAGCAGCGTACTCACGCAAATACTTATTGGTATCTCCACTCGCCAATATATCGTCCAAAACCTCACGTTTCTTAACGTACTCCAAAGGTTGCTCAATCTGACGCTTCAATGCACGCAAACGACTCTTGTCAAGACGACACTCACTGCTACCTTTAATTTGCATAGCCCTGTTTATATAATCCTCAGCCAAATAAAA
>JAGBSA010000074.1 GCA_017632095.1 Bacteroidales bacterium
AAAATTAAAACGGCGTTTCGTTGGCTGTGAAATGAAGTTTCGTTGGAGGAAAATAAACGAAACAAAAAAAGGAGTCCTTTTTTCAAGAACTCCCTTTTTCAATTTGCTCGGTGCGGGTGAAGGGACTCGAACCCCCACGCCTCTCGGCACCAGATCCTAAGTCTGGCGCGGCTACCAATTACGCCACACCCGCGCGATTTGCGTTTGCAAAGATAGTACAAGTTTTTGTTTTGACCAAATTAAACTTGATTTTTTTACACTATTTCTGCAAACGAAAATCATAAATTCCTCTATTTCAAGCCCATTTTCTTAACCAACAATGGTGTAATGTCTTCGCTGTCTTCTGAATACCACAATATTCCGTTGCTTTCGAAGATGTATGAGTATTTGTTTTCTTGTGCTACTTCTGCAACGGCTGTTTTGATTTTTTCAACCAAAACATTCATCAATTCGTTTTGCTTGTTTTGTATGTCAAGTGAAGCATTTTTATGGAAAACCTCCATTCTATCCATCACACTTCTAATTTCGTTTTCTTTATTCTTCTTTAGAAGGTCTGTCAATTGGTCTTGCTTTGCTTCGTATTCTTGAAGTAATCTTGTGTATTCACCTTGCATTGCTTTCAACTCTGCATCTAATTCTGCAGCATAGTCTTTCAATACGTTTTGAATTGAATCTGCCTCAGGCATTCTTTTCATCAATTCGCTTGAATTAAAATGTCCTAACTTAACTGACTTTTGTGCATAAGCGTTTCCTGTTAATACGCACAACATTGCCAATACCAATACTTGAAATGTTCTTTTCATTCTTTTTATCCTTTTATTTTATTATTATTTCAGTTTGCAAAGATACGTTTTTTTTCTAACTAACGTCTTTGTGTGTTGATTTTATAGCCGAGTTCTGCCAATACCAAATCGCTGATGTCTGTCTTGCTATCGACATAAAGAACGGTTGCTCCTGCGGCTTTGTCGAATACAACTGAGTAGTTCTTTTCTTGTGCTACTTTTTCTATGGCATTGTATATTCTATCTTGAATCGGCTTTACTAATTCGGCTCTTTTTTTAGCTAATTCGCCATCATTTCCAAATTTTTGCCTTTGTAGATTCTTCGCATCTTTCTCTGCTGCTATGATTTCGTTCTCTTTCTGAGTTTTTAGGTCAGATGGCAAAAGTACTGCTTCGGCTTGAAAGGCTTTATACAATTTATCGACAGCTTGGAATTTGGTTTCAACTTCTTTTTGCCACTGAAGAGAGACTTCTTCCAATTCTTTCTGAGCCTGTTTGTACTCCGGAACGTTGCTTAATATGTATTCTGTATCGACACACGCATATTTCTGTGCATAGGTGTTGATTGCAAATAATGATAACACCAATAGAATTAAATATCTTCTCATTTTGTTAATTTTTTATTTGATTTTATCTTCTTAATCTATAGAACCGTTAATGGAGAAATGGAAATGTGAGCCATTTCCCTTTGGAAAGCCGGGTATTTCGTCGAAACCATATCCCCAGTCTATTCCCAATGTACCGAACATTTGCATGAATATTCTGACTCCAACTCCTGCTGAACGATATATTTTGAAAGGTTCGAAACTTTGGAAGTTGCCCCAAGAGTTACCACCCTCGAAGAAACCAAGCACATATACCGATGCCATTGGGTTAAGTGTTATTGGGTAGCGTGCTTCCAAAGTATATTTGTCAAATACTGTTGCTCCGTCTGACGGATTCAAACTTGTGTTGTCATATCCTCTTAATGAAATTAATTCTCTTCCGTCTAAAGAATAACCTGTCAAACCATCACCACCTACATAGTATCTTTCAAATGGTGAATAGCCTACTTCTCTGTTGTATTGTCCCAAGAAACCGAAGCGAGCTCTTGTTGAAAAGACCAAATCGTCCACAACATTGAAATACCATGCCGCTTTAAGGTTTACTTTGTAGTATTCCAACCAACGATACCTTTCGGCAGATGTCATAGACGAGTAGTCCTTACCATTAACCAAAGAATAAGGGAAGGTGAATTGGGTTGAAACGGTTACTTCCGAACCTTGACGAGGATAAATTTGTTGGTCAACAGAATTTCTCGAAATTGTAAAGTTGTAGTTTATGTTTGTAGAAACTCCTGTTGGCATTGCAAAAGAAGGATAATCCTTTACATTGTATTGTTGGAAGGTAATACCTTGGCTAAAGATGAAATAATCATCAGGCCATTTCAATCTCTTTGACAAAGATACCGATGCACCAAAGATTCCCATGTAATAAGCTCTCTCGCCTGTTGTATTCCAATAACCATCATCTTGATATGAATAATAGATTCCTCCTGTGAGCGCTTGAGGTTTTCGTCCGCCCAACCAAGGTTCTGTAAATGATAAATTGACTAAGGTATAGTATGTTCCGTTTGTTTGAACACGCAGACTGACTCTTTGTCCGTCTCCTGTAGGGAAAGGTCTCCATGCGTCCTTCTTAAATAATTTTTGAGTAGAAAAGTTTGTCAATGAAATACCTGCTGAAAATATAACCATATTGGCTCCCCAACCTCCGCTGACATCAAATGTTGAACTACTCTTTTCCTCAACTTGATAATCAATATCAACTGTGCCGCCTTCAGCATTTGGTTTTATGTCAGGGTTTATTTTTTCTGGGTCAAAGTAACTTAGTTGTTGAATTTCTCTTATTGATCTGTAAACATTATCTCGGCTAAATAGTTCACCCGGATAAGTTTTCAATTCTCTCATAACGACGTAATCGTTAGTTACTGTGTTACCTGACAATGTAACATTACCAATACGAGCTTGCTTTCCTTCATATACTCGCATCTCTATATCGATAGAATCGTTTTCAACTTTGATTTCAGTTGGTATAACTCTGAAGAACAAATAACCATCGTCTGTATAAAGAGAGTAAATGTCGGTTCCGGTAGGGTCATACTGCAAATTCTTTTCCAATAACTCCTTATTGTAAGGGTCTCCCTTGTTTATTCTTAATCTTTTCGATAAATCCTCTGAAGAATATTTTGTATTACCCACCCAAGTAATATCTCTGAAAAAGAATTTGTTGCCTTCATGGATTTCCATATCTATAACAATCTGCTTAACCGGTTTCTTCTTACCCCAAAACGTCTTTTTGAATCCGTCAATTATGTAAACGCTGTCCTTTAATATCTTTGCGTCTCTATACCCCTTATTATAATATTCGTTTACTATCAATTTCTTGTCGTCTTGGTACTCTTGGTCAATCAATCTTGAAGACTTCCAAAATCTCCACCAACGATATACCTTGGTATTCTTCATTTCAGAACGCACTTTTCTATCTTCAATGTCATACAATTCATTATCGTCCTTCCAATGTTTCCACCAAAGGTCGTAAAACTTGCTAGACTTAACCAAATTGTTGCTATTACCAGACACATTTATCTTTCCGATACGGATTTTCTCGCCTTTATTGATTTTGAACGTCAAAAAGACTTCATTTCTAGAAGTTGTAGTATCGCGTTTCTCATCTATGACAGTCTCTATCGAATAAAAGCCTTTGTCAGCGAAGTGATCGTAAATGATATTCTTGCAAGTAGTTTTTAGATTCTCCGTAACAACATCTCCAGCTGAGATATTCATTTTCTCTTTCAACTTATCAGCCTCTGCACGCTTCACTCCCTCAATCTTAAATGCCAATAATCTTGGCTTAGCCTCCAATTTATATGTAAGAAAAACCGTTCTACCTTCAACCTTTGAAACAAGTATCTGAACATCTTCAAATATCCCTTGTTTCCATAGCTTATCTATCGCAACAGATATTTTATCGCTTGGGATATGTACTTTTTCTCCAACAGCAATTCCTGATAACAATATTATCGAATTATGATCCAAATGTTCAACTCCAACAACCTCTATTCCCCCCACTTCATATTCTTTCGGAGAATAATAATCTAATTCTATCTTACTGCTTTGTGCCACAACAGATGCACAAATACACACAGTCAAAACAAGTAGTACTAATATCTTTCTTATCTCTTTCATTCGCAAGTCAATGTTTTCTGCCCTAAATAAAGTAAACGTGTAGATTTATATTTAATTTTGCGAGTTTTCAATTTTATTATCCAACTGCTCACTTGTCTTACCAAAACGTCTTTCTCTGCTTTGATAATCAACTATTGCTTCATATAGACATTCCTTTGTGAAATCTGGCCAAAGCGTTTTTGTGAAATACAACTCTGCATAAGCCAACTGCCACAACAAATAATTACTTAATCTATATTCTCCACTGGTTCTGATTAACAAATCCGGATCTGGATAATTTGCTGTCGAAAGTTGAGAAGATATATATTTCTGATCTATCTCTTGAATTGCAACTTCATTATCCTTAGCCTTCTGTGCAACATTTTTAACCATCTCAGTAATTTCCCATCTCGAAGAATAATTCAATGCAAGAATAAGAACCATTCTAGTATTATTTTTGGTTTTATCCATGCATCCAAACAAAGCTGCCTTAGTATCTTCTGCTATCTGACTAATATCCCCAATGCACTCAAGGCGTATGTTATTCTCCATAAGGGTTCTTTCTTCCGCTGCAATAGTTGTAACTAACATCGCCATCAATGCGTCAATCTCTTCCTTAGGTCGGTTCCAATTTTCAGTAGAAAAGGTATATAGCGTAAGGAATTCAATACCCAATTCAGCACATGCCTCTGTTACCTGTCTAACTGCATTAACACCGTTCTTATGACCAAATACGCGTTGTTCACCTCTTTGTTTTGCCCATCTACCATTACCATCCATGATAACAGCTATATGTTTAGGCAGTCTCTCACGCACAATCAGATTTTTTATTTTCATATTGACGATGGTTTAGTTTTTATTCACACTTATAATAACTTGCAAAGTTAGTTATAATTTCCTATTTTACAAGTAAAATATGGCTTTTTTAACACCTTTTACATTTACTTTTGCATCTATATATAGTTTTTTAGTACCTTTGCAAGTTCAAATTAACAAATTATATCGAAGAAATTTATGATTAAAAAACTACTTTTGGGAATGCTTTCAATCATATTTTTGACTCAGCATTCATTTTGTCAAACCGAAACCTTCTCCCTAAAATTCAATACAAGGGCTGACTTTGATTATAAGTACTTTGAAGGAGACAATAACGACAATTCAGGATTTGCAGGAAAGTTCCTCAACATAATGTTAGACGGAAAAATAAACGACAAATTTGAGTATCATTGGCGTCAAAGATTAAATCGCACAAATCTCACTTCAAATTTCTTTGAGGCAACCGATTGGGCATATCTTTCTTACAAGATAAGCAACAACTTTACCCTCTCAGCAGGAAAACAAGTCGTGGCAATAGGAGGATTCGAGTATGATTACGCTCCGATAGATGTATATTTCTACTCAGACTTTTGCGATGTTATGCCTTCATGTTTCGAATTTGGAACAAGCCTTACTTGGAACAACAATGCCAACAACCAAGCTTTAACCTTCCAAATCAGCAATTCAATTTTCAAAAAACAACCTTTCGATGGCTTATACGCCTACAACCTTTTGTGGAATGGCAAAATAGCAGATTGGTGGAAGACTTTATACTCTGTAAACCTTATAGAATTCCAAGAAAACGACTATGTAAATTACATAGCCTTCGGAAACCAATTCTATCTTGATAATTTTGTAATAGACCTTGACTATACAAATAAATACATTGACGGACAAGAAAACTTCTTTTCAGATTTCACATTGACAACACAAGTAAAATATCAATTACCTCAATTAAACCTCTTTGCAAAACTTTCATACGACCAAAACCAATCTGAATATTCACGTTTTATTTCTCCCAATTATTGGACAATGACCGTTGCTCCGGGAACAGAATACTACCTTTACGGAGCCGGAATTGAGTATTTCCCAATCAGAAACAGCAAAGATGTTAGACTTCACGCTATAATATCTTCTAATAACAGAGAGCCTGCAAATCTATTCTTCAATGCAGGTATCACATGGAATATGAAAATTAAGTAATACATAAAAACATAAAAGCAAAATGAAGAAAACAACAAAAAAGACGCTTGGTGCGATAATCTTTTTGGTTATTCTCATCGGAGGATTCCTCGTTTTAGGGAGCAGAATGGGAGCTGGAAACATGTTAAAGACCATAATGAACACAGCTCACGACCTATTGCTAAATACAGTCTTATATTTGATGGGTATTACCGTACTTACAGGAGCATTAAGTAAACTATTTTCTGAGTTTGGAGTAGTTGCCCTTTTGGAGAAGCTCCTAAAACCATTGATGAAACCCCTATTCAGATTACCGGGAGTAGGAGCCTTGGGAGCCGTTATGACTTTCCTTTCAGACAATCCTGCAATCATTTCACTCGCAAAAGACAAGAGTTTCAGTAAATTCTTTAAGAAATATCAATTAGTTTCATTAAACAACTTCGGAACAGCATTCGGAATGGGCTTTGTAGTAATCATCACCATGGTTGGCTATGGACACATTTCAGGAGCATTAGTCGGATTATTCGGAGCCTTTGTTGGAAGTATCATCTCTACAAGATTGATGCAAAAATTCACGCTTAAAGCATATCCAGAAATGGATTCACCGGTAGAAGTTGAAGGAACAACAACCGAAGGACAAGAAGAAGTAGAAGAAAAGAAAGAGAGCCTATTCATAAGAATAATGAATGCCATTTTGGACGGAGGTAAAAACGGTGTTGATTTAGGAATGCAAATCATACCGGGCGTACTTATCATCTCAACACTTGTGATGATGATAACCTTTGGACCAAAAGACGCAGCCGCTGGCTATGCCGGAGTAGCATACGAAGGAGTTCCTATCTTGCCTTGGCTTGCTGAAAAAATAGACTTTGTATTCAAATGGTTATTTGGCTTTGAAAGCATGGAGTTAATTGCCTTCCCTATGACAGCTCTTGGAGCCGTTGGAGCAGCTCTTGGACTTTTGCCAACCTTTGCTGCAAACGGAATCTTAGATGCAAACGCAATAGCAGTCTTTACAGCAATGGGTATGTGTTGGAGTGGCTACCTATCAACTCACACCGCTATGATGGACTCTTTAGGTTACCGAAAACTTATCTCTAAAGCACTTCTTGCACACACAATCGCAGGTCTCTGTGCCGGTGTCATCGCACACTGGGCATTTGTTTTGATAAGTCTATTCTAAAAAACAAAATATCAGTTTCGTAAAATCAAGATTCAATTTCACGAAATCAAGATATAAAATCCCAAAGCCAAGAAATAAAAAACGCAAGGTAAGTTTTAATCAACTCGCCTTGCGTTTTGCTTTATTTATACTTTTCTTTTCCTGAGCCTAACCGACGATAAACTTTTTCTTAACGAAGCCTTTGTCGGTTTTGATTCTTATAAAGTAAGTACCGGATTGATATTTGCTGATGTTTAATTGTAGAGATTTCGCATTTAATTCTTTGCGTTCGATAAAGCGATTCATAACATCAAACACCTCAACGCTTAAAATGTTGTAATCAGAATAAATATTCAAAACCTCATCTGCAGGGATAGGCGAGAGTTTCACCGACTCATCAAGCTGTTTGCTTAACTGCAAGGCACTATTTGTCGAATCGCCACCGTTTGATATTGTATCCCCGCCATTTGAAATAGTATCATTGCCATTCAATGTGCTATCATTACCATCTGAAAGCGTATCTTCCAAAGCTCTTATCGGGCAAAGCCCTATTGCTTTGTAAACAGCGGTATCACACAAAAGTTCAGGTGGAAAATCTGGATTAAATAATTGCGAAATTTGGTATCTTGCAGCAATGTCATAACGATGAAGAGTTCCAAACCAATTCGTTACATTATCTACATGAGTCCAAGGTGTTCTATTATCACAGCCAAATCTAACGTATGGTCTATACTTAGTACAAATTCCATAAGGAACACAATAACCAGAAAGTCCATCAAGCGAATAATCGATATAATCACTTAAGACCATAAACAAAGGTTCAGAAGAATTAAGTGATTCACATCTTTTTGGATATTCCACAGATATATGATAATCTTCGTACAAAGTTAAAGTGACATCAAAAATAAATTCAATAAAAGGATATATCGATGTAGCAGGATATTGATAACCTTGAGTCACCCCACCATCGATAAAATTCTTAACATGTATCAAATTCGTCATAGTTGAATCCCATACACTTATTGTAATCTGATTATTTCCAAAAGGGTCTAAATGAGAACCATTAATCATAAGAGCTACACCCATTATCTTAACACTGTCTTTTACTTCATAGCGTTGAGCAAAGCCTGATAGTAAAAATTCATTTGCAGGGGCGTTACTCGCCAAAGCGAATAAAGAAGCCGCTCCTTCAGTATAATTACCAAGTGTATTTATACTTGTATAATTTGTGTCAATTATAGGTGGGTAGATATATTGACTGCTGTATAGATTTTGAACATAGGCTGTATCTGTCTGTGCATTCAATGAAACCAATCCTATCAAGGCAAAAATAAGCGTAATTATTCTTCTTCTCATATCATTAATGTTTTTAATTGTTATTTCTTCTTTCTTGTTTGAGCTTATTTTACCGATGTTCGCACAAAGGAAACAAAGCGAACATCATCGCTCGTTCAAATTATTCTTGCAGAGGATATAGATTCGATTGGTTTTCATAAAGAAAAGATTTAACGATACAAAGATAGAAAAGTTTATTTAATCGACAAAATAAATTGAATTTTTTTTATAAAGACTGATTTTTGCTTGCAGAAGAAGGGAGTTTGAAACCCTTTTGACGAAACGAAGTTTGGGCATCAGCGAAACGAAATTTTAGAAAATCAGATTCAAGTTTCGTTGAACCAAAACGAAGAAAGGGGAAATTAAAACGGCGTTTCGTTGGAGGTGAAACGCCGTTTTGATTTTTATCGATTTAATTGTAAAATGTCTTTCTCGTAATTGAAGTAAACATCTCGTCCGTTTACGATTTCTTCTTGTTCTTGTCCCGGGTAGAGAACTACGAGTGGGGTTTCGAATGAGAAGATATATCGATTGGAAACTTTGACTATAGATATATAAGATAAGACATTGTTGTAGTTCATTCTTCCTGTTGCGTCTTTGGTATAAGCTGCTACGGGTATATATCCGCAATGTTTGATGTTGTTCTTTTCATATAGATATACATCACAGCCAAGGCTCATCTCGTTTGTTTTGTTTACCAAGATGAATGTTTTGTGTTCTTTCGGACAATCGAAGATTTCGTATTCCAACTTTTCATCTCTGTTTTCTGCTCTATAGGTGTAGTTGCCCATTGTGAGTTTTTGCATTCCGTTTGCTATGCCGGGCGTGATGCAAATGCTGTCTTTCTTTGATATTTTGTGGATATAGGTTTGCTTTTTCGCTTCCGGATTTACTGCTATGCGATTATAGGAG
Source organism: Bacteroidales bacterium (assembly GCA_017632095.1). Classification (GTDB taxonomy): domain Bacteria; phylum Bacteroidota; class Bacteroidia; order Bacteroidales; family P3; genus Onthomorpha. The sequence continues at coordinate 9,396 of JAGBSA010000074.1, forward strand.
TATTGTGCTTGCAAAACTGTGCTGCAAAGCAAAAATAAAATAAATAGTATCTTCTTCATATTATTGTCTTGCTTTTAATAATGTTCCGTCTATGTCGTATATTTCAATTCCTGCAGGCGTTCCGTCCGACAAAAAGTATTCCCATTTGCCTACTTTGATGCCTTGTTTGTATTGTCCGCTGACTAACAACGAGCCTTCTTCGGTATATACTTTGTAAATGCTGTCTTGGATTCCGTCTTTATAGTAATAGTATGAGTTTAGCTTGCCATTTTCGAACCAGGCAGTGGTTTCTCCGTTTGGAATGTTGCCTTTCATATTTGAAACGATGTTTACTTTGAATGATTCGAAGAATTTGTAGAATGTCTCATTGTTTCCTCGTATTATCTTAATGTCGCACAATCCTCCGTCTGCGGCAAAATGCAATTCTTTGACGTTATCGTCTTTGCTAACCAAGACTGTGCCGGTTGAATCAAACACTTGCCATGATGAACCCAAAGGTGATTCTGTAAAGTCTGCTTTTGCGAATGTTTTTCCATTGTTGAAATAGAATGTCCACTTTCCTGTGCGTTCGCCATTCTCTATTTTGCCTTCGTGTCTTATGTTTCCGTCTTCGTACAATCTCTTTTCCCCAACTTGTTGTAAGGTGTTGTTTTCTTTTTTTAGAATTTTGACCAATTTGGGATTGCCGTTGCTATATTTCTCTACGATTTCCTCTTTTGTGCATGAGAAAAAGATAAGGCTGAATGCTAAAAGCATGTAGATGTTTCTTGTTTTTGTTAGATTCATATTTTTGTTGTGATGTTTGATTTGAGTGCAAAGGTAATTAATTGTTGTGATTTGGAGGCTTTAATGTCGTGAAATTATTATGTTAATGGGTGTTTGTGTATTGTATTTAAGAAAAAACTTCCGATTTTTTGTTCGCAATTAAATATAATGTTATATCTTTGCAACGTTATAAACCCTAAAAACTTAGAAGCAATGGCTTATAAAATTTCAGAAGAATGTGCTGCTTGCGGTACATGTATCGATGAATGTCCAGTAGGAGCAATCTCAGAAGGAGACATCTATAAAATAGATTCTTCAAAATGTGTTGACTGCGGTACTTGCGCAGATGTATGCCCTATGGAAGCTATTCACCCAGAAGAATAGTTTATCGCACGGACAGAAAGATAAAGCCTTATGTATTTGCATAGGGCTTTTTTTTGTTGTTTGAAATACATGCATATATAATATGGAATATAAAGAACTTGGTGAGGCAATAAAAAAGAAATCTGATTTGTTGTGTCTCGTTTTGGAAAATACAAAGGAGTCTTTTAGATTGTTGAAGGCAACGGCTAAGAGCATTATCGATGAACTTAAAACGGAGTATTCGGAATATTTTTCTTTTACAGATAAGTCTGAATTTGAATTTGAGATAAGATTTGGTACGGATTTGCTTATTTTTTCGATGAATAAGAATGTGTATGAGTTTTCTCGATTGCATGAAGTAATGAAATTGCCATATATAAAAGAGGATAAGGAACGTTCTTTTAGTGGAGTGATTAGTATTTATAATTTCTTGACGGATTCTTTCGACTATAATAGGGATTATGATATTGGTTATATGATTGGGAGAATGTTTATCAATAAGGATAAGCATTATTTTATAGAGGGAAAACGCGAAGTGGGATTATTGTATTCAAGTTTCAATACTTCGGTTGTTGATGAGGCTTCTGTGAAGAGCATAATTATGTCTTCTATGGAGTATGTAAACAATTTTAACTTGCTAACTCCGCCTTTTGATCAGGTGAAAGAGGTGACTGTAGGCGAAATTAAGCAAAAATCTATCGAAAAACGCTTTATTACAGCAAAAAGATTAGGTTTTGAATTTCAGCAAGATAAGGAGTGAATTGAAAAATAATTGCATTTTTTTATTGGAAAAATTTGGTAGTATTGAAAAAAGTCGTACCTTTGCAACGTCAAATGAGGCAAGAAACTTAAGGACGCCCCGTTCGTCTAGTTGGCCTAGGACGCAAGATTTTCATTCTTGAAATCAGGGGTTCGAATCCCCTACGGGGTACTAAAAACAAAAAAGAGAGATGGCAAATCACAAGAGTGCAATAAAAAGAATTCGTTCAAACGAAAGAAAAAGATTGGCTAATCGTTACTATGCAAAGACAATGCGTAATGCATTGAGAGACTTTAGAGCAACTGAGGATCTAAAAGAAGCAAGTGAAAGATTGCCTAAATTGATTTCTCAAATAGACAGATTGGCAAAACGCTCTGTTATTCACAAGAACAAAGCTGCTAACTTGAAGTCTAAATGTATGAAGAAAGTTGCGAAACTTCAATAGTTTTGAACGAAATTGAAGAGAAATTTAAGCCGCTATTAAGCGGCTTTTTTCGTATTTGGAAATTTGCATTGTTGAATCCATTCGACTGATATTTTGATTTAGTGATATGAAACTAATAGATACTCATTCTCATCTTTATGATGAGGTTTTTAATTCTGATATAGAAGAAACGCTTTCAAGAGCAAAAGATGCAGGTGTTTACAAAATTCTATTACCTAATGTAGATGTTGCGACTATACAGCCAATGATGGGACTTAGTGAAAAGTTCGATAATTTATATCCAATGATGGGCTTGCATCCTACAAGTGTTAAAGAAAATTGGCAAAGTGAACTTGAAACGATTGAAAGAACCTTGTTTGCAAATCCAGATAAGTTTTGTGCAGTAGGAGAGATTGGAGTTGATTTGTATTGGGATAAAACCTTCGTTAAAGAACAGATAGAAGTGTTCAAAAGACAGATGTCGTGGAGTTTTGATTTAGATTTGCCTGTTTCTTTACATAATAGAAAGGGATTTGATGAGTTGTTTGCGGTATTAAAAGACTTCAATAAGCCAAGTTACAAAGGGGTTATGCATTGCTTTGGTGGTGATTTGCGACAAGCTGAAAAACTTATCGAGATGGGTTTTGTTATAGGAATAGGTGGTGTATTGACG
>JAGBSA010000007.1 GCA_017632095.1 Bacteroidales bacterium
GTGCTTCTTGTAATACGTCCATTGGTGAAGATGCTTCGTATTGGCAAACGAATGGATTACTATCAAGCTGCAAGGATTATTGGAGATTATTTCCCCGAAGTTGAAGATAAGTTACTAAATCTTCTTCAGCTTAAAGAACAATCAAAAACCATTGAATCGGAACTTCTTTTGGCAAGTATAGAACAAAGAACCCAAAAACTCTCTCCAATTCCTTTCAATTTGGCAATTGATAAGAGTAAATTGAAAAAAGCGGCGGTTGTAGCCATATCCCTTATCACTGTTCTGTTCTTTGTTGCTATGATATTTCCTCACTTTTTGAAAGATACCACATTTAGATATGTAAACCATACAACATATTTTGAAAGACCTGCACCTTTTGTATATGAATTGCAAACCAAAAGTCTGAACGTCTTACAGCACGAAGATTTGGATATAGTTGTGAAAACAAAAGGCGAAGCTTTGCCTAATGAGGTCGATATAAAGATTAACGGACAGAGCTTTAAGATGAAAAAAGAAAATAAAAGCACTTTCTCATATCGAGTTAAGCAGATAAATAAATCATGTTCTTTTTCATTCTTTGGAGGAGGCGTTTCGAGTAAGCCATATACCATAAACGTAAATCCGAAGCCGGTATTGATTTCTCTTGAAGCAAAGATAATATACCCTGACTATACAAAACTTCCGACTGAATCTTTGGCAGGCATCAATCAAATCAACGTTCCAAAAGGTTCAAATATAGTTTGGACAGCTCAAACTAAAGATGTAAAAAGTCTAATCATTAACACAAATACTCAAACCATAGACTTAAAACCTGATAAGAAAGGTAAAGTTGTGTATAATCAAAGAGCGATGCAAGATGCTTTGATAACAATAAAAACACTTAATGAATACACATCATATTCAGACTCTTTGCAAATACAATTATCCGTAATAAACGATATGTATCCTCAAATTGCAGCAATAGAACATAAAGATACTTTGTTGCCACAAAGAATCTTGTTTAGAGGACAAATAAAAGACGATTACGGATTTTCGAATTTGAGTTTTATTGTCAAAAAACAAGAAGGCGATAAACCAATCTTATTGCATAAAACAGATTTAGAATTTTCTGAAACAGGAAATGTGCAAGAGTTTTATCACTTTTGTGATATTGCAGATTTGAATCTAGACAAAGGAGATAAAATTGAATATTATTTTGAAGTTTGGGATAATGATGCAGTTTCAGGAAATAAAAGTGCAAAAAGTACAATCTTTACACTGAAACTTCCATCTATGGAAGAACTTGAAGAAAAACGAGAAGAGAATTCGGAACAATTGAAAGCCGAATCGGAAAATCTGCTAACGGAAATAAAGAAACTTCAAAAACAAATCGATGAAATGAGTCGTAAACTCATCGAGAAGAAAGAACTTTCTTGGCAGGACAAAAAGCAATTAGCCGATTTGGCAGAAAAACATAAGGAGTTAGAAAAGCAAATCGAACAGCTCAAAGAGCGATTTCAAGAAAACAATAAATTAGACGAAGTTTTAGCGGAGCAGAATCAAGAATCATTTGAGCAGAATCAAGAGATATTTGAGCAAATGCAAGAGTTGGAACGCTTGATGGAAGAGGTGCTTGACAAAGATATGAAAGAACTATTGCAAGAACTTGAAAAACTAACGCAAAACAACGTAAACAAAGACAAACTCAATGAAGCATTGCAGAATATCAAGATGAACAATCAAGATATTAGCA
>JAGBSA010000075.1 GCA_017632095.1 Bacteroidales bacterium
ACGAAAGAAGCGAATATGGAGAAATTCAACGAAAACCTAATGTTGTTACAATAATCAGCAATATTGATTTTATAACTCAAAGAAAAACGAGCGTAAGTCTTGATTTGATTCAGACGAACGCTCGTTTTGTTTTTGTGTAACTTTATTTCAAAGTTTTATTTTCTAAAAGAACATTAGCAATTGTAAGTTCCAGCCTCGCCAGCGGTAGTTTGTGGTGTGTGAATATTTGTTCATGCCGAATGTATATCCTGCGGCGATTTCAAAGGTCTTGTTAAAGTCATATCCGCAACCAAGTCTGAATCCTATGTCTGCTTGGTTATGTCTTTCGAATGTTGGGTATTCGATTTTGTTTCCAAAGGTTGGTGAAATGGGATTCAAGTCTTGTTGAGTGCTTTTGCCTGCTATGCCGTAGGTTACAAAGGGTGTCAGGCTTAGGAAAAAGCCTCTCTGCAATCTGTCATCTCCAAATTTGAAGAGCAAGCCTGCTTCCAATTCCATAAACTGTGCTTCGACGTCTAATTTGTAGCCGTTTTTGATTTCGTATTGAAAGCCTTTGTTTCCGTAGTTCAATGATGGTTGGAAGTAAAGGTTGTAAACGAGTCGTTTTTCTCCTGTTAGTCCGAATTTATATCCGAGTTTAGAGGTGCAACCTGTCTTTACGGAGAGTTTATCGTAAGTTCCGGCGGCTTTGATTCCGAATTTCCAAGGTTCTTTGCTGCTTTTGACTTTGGATTGGCTCGGATACTGTGCTTGTATCGAAGTTGCGGCTATGAGCAACAGCAATAATATGGTTAGTTTCTTCATTTTATTTATTCTTTTCTAATTGATGAATTACTTTTAATAAGCTTTCGCCTGAGCCGATTCTGTATCCTTCTGACAAAAAGACTATTCTGCCGTCGTCTGTTAAGAAACAAAGAAGCGGATAGTTGTTTTGGAAGTCGAATTCTGTTGCTTTGACTACTTTATTTTGGATATTGTCGGCTTTATCGCCTCTTTTGGCAAACTGACTTTGCTTTGGCAGGTTTGGATATAGTTTTTCGATGGATTGATTTGGCAGTTTGGTCATCACAAAGGCTATTCCGCCGCCCCATTTCTCCATTTCTTCTTTTACCAAAGGCATATCTGCCATTAGGTGTCTTACGGGTTCGGAGTATGGATCGACGATTGCCAATATCAATCCTTTGCCTTGTGAGATTTCTTTCAAGCTTTGTTCTTTTCCGTCGATGAGTTGTATTTTCTCATTCATGTCTAATGTTCCCAAAACGTTGAGTTTGCTTTCTATTTCTTCTATTTCAAGTTCTATTGTGGTTTCTGCTCCTGCTGTAAGGAAGAAATATTGTTCTATTACATATATATTGCCTGCGGCATCTCTGTTTCCGCTCATCAATCTGTAATATCCTGCCGGTATGTCTAAGGTTTCGGGGAATGAGGCAAACTTTGGATCATATTCAAAGTCCAATGTCATAAATTCATCGTTGACTAATCTTTGCAGTGTGAAGTGAATATAGTATTCAGGTTTGATTTTGTTGTTCTTGGAGCTCGTTACAGTCAATCTACCCAAAGGTTCGTTGGTTTTAATCTCAAATTGAGGGTATTTCCAATCTTCTTTCGAACTCATCTTATACTGTGCGCGTCCCTCAGCCCATTCATAGCGTGCTGCGATACCAAAGCTCCTTGCGATGGCAACAAACAATAATTCTCTCGATAGAGCATCGGTTTGTCCTATTCTTAGTATTCCTTCCGGAGATATTTGAACACCGTAATAGTTTTCAACTGTGTTGAGTCTGATGTTTTGATTTATCCAATCGGCTATTTGTTGTGGATTGGCAACAAAGGCTTCTGCTTTGTCGGAGAAGTAATTCTGTAAATATTCTCGGTAGTTTGTGAGTTTTTCTAATTGGATTCGTGGATTTAATACGTACTCTTGCAATGCTTCTTCTTTGGCCGGATAGTTTTTATAGGCTTTCAAGTGGCTCAATATCACGTCTGACGATAGGTCTCTCAAGTCTTTTTCGTACAAAAGCCCAAGTAATTTTACTGCATTTTCGTCTTGGCTTGCCAATACTTTTTCTATTTCTGCGTAATTGCCCCATGATTCGTCTATAAGCTTTTCTACTTTTGTTGCATCTTCATTTGAGAGTTTGAAGTCTTGAATTCGTCTTTTTGTTTCTTGGTTTCGTTGTGCGGATTCTTGGTTTCGTGGAAATGTTTTCAAGTATGATTCTCTCAAAGAGTCTTCGTAGGCTAATCTTATGGCGTTTGCGGCTTTCTTTTCTTCGGAAACGACTTTTATAGGTCTTGGTGTTGGTGGGCAAATCTTGTATTTATCGGTTTTCCAAGTTTTGTTGGTTGGCTTTAAGACTAAATCTAAACTCTTGACATCTGATTTTGCCAATACTGATGCTGTCTTTCCGTCTTTCTTTACCCAAATCATCAAATCGCCATAGCCTGTTTCCAAACTTGTTTTTCCCTTTTTGTCGGTGTACATCTTTGCAATAGGATAATATTCTGCGTAGTTGTACAAGCCAAACGATACTTGTGCGTCTTTTACCGGCTTTCCGTTTTCATCTTTTACTATTATCTCTAAGCGTTTTGTCGCTGTGTAGTTTGATAATAGGTTTATCTTGCTGTAAAGTTTGCTTTCGAAGTTCTTTTCTTCCTTTCCGTTGTATTCTCCAAAGACTGTAGTGTGTACCATCATTGCTCTCTTTGCAGGGGCATCAAACCATGCTATATCCAATTCTGGTTCCGGTTCACAGGCTCCAAGATAGTGCCATTTGCCATCAATCCATACTTCAACCCAAGCGTGATTGTCGTCGGTATGTGCCCAACGTGGTGTGTAGCATTGGCGTGCCGGTATTCCGACTGCCCTTAAGGCTGTTACGGTAAAAGTACTTTCTTCGCCACAACGTCCCCATGATGTTCTGATTGTTGCCAATGGTGAAGAGGTTCTGCCGTCTGATGCTTTGTAATTTACTTTTTCATGGCACCAATGATTGACTTCTAAGGCTGCTTCATACATTCCCATGTTTTTTATTCTGTCTTTAAGTGTTGAAAAGATGTATGAGCGTGCTGTATCGAGGTTCTCGTTGTTTACTCTATAGACTAACACAAAGTGTTGGAAGATGTCTTCAGGTATTCTTCGACCCCAGCTGAATGTTTCTCTAGCTTGGATTGCTGTTCTGACTTGTGAAAGGAAGAATTCTCCATCATAGTCTGCCAAATCGTTAAGCGGCATGTATTCATACAAGAATTCTAGGTATTTCTTTTCTTGTTTGTCTGTTACCTTTTCAAATATCGGATTGTCTTTTCTCGGATTCTGTCCCATTGCAAGGGCGAATCCCATTACCAATATCAAACTTAAACATATTTTCTTTTTCATTCCTTATTATATTGTTTGTTATTTACCTAATATTTTCTTGTATTCTTTTTCGTCGTTCAATATCTCGATTGCTTTTTTCAATTCTTTGTCGGATTTTAATGAGGCTTCGACACGTCCTTTCTGGTAATAGTATTTTGTGATTATCTCTCCCATGAGCAGATGTTTGATTTCGTCTTTGAATTTATAAATATCATTTTTCTTGTCTTCAATAATCATTTGCTTCAAGTCTTCTATTGCTTTGATGGTTTCTGAATTCATTTGTTCTTTTTCTGCATTTGCAACCAAGGTTTCAAGAGTTTTCTCGCTTGAAGTAATGTAATGGTAGTCTTTATCTTTAAGATATGAAACAAAGTCTTCGTAAATTTCGTCTGTTATCTCAAATTCAGATGGCGATGCTATGCTTGGGTGTTCTTCAACAAACTTTAAGGCGTAATTAAAGAACAAAAAATTCGATACTAAGGAGATTGTTATGTTTGAAGCAAACTCTGGTTCTAATAAAATGTCGGGTTCTATTCCTGAACCTGCATATACGATTCTGCCATTCTTGGTTTTGAATGCCGTTTTTAATGAATCGGGAATTTTTTCTGCTCTACCATTTTCATCTCTTGAAGAATAGTCGATTGCTTGTATGCATCTGCCACTTGGTATGTAGTATTTGGATTCTGTAACTTTCATTTGGGCATTATAAACTAAAGGAATGATAGTTTGAACCAAGCCTTTGCCATATGAAGGTTGGCCAATTACCACAGCTCTATCTAAATCTTGTAAACTACCTGCTACAATTTCTGATGCTGATGCTGAATATGCGTCTATCATAACTGCCAATGGAATATTTGGAGCGATGGCTTTTTGTGTTGTTTTGAAGATATTGCTGTTCTCTACGTTCTTTGCCTTTTTGCTAACTACGAGATTACCTTTTTCGACAAAGATATTGACGATATTGACTGCTTCATGTAGCAAGCCGCCTCCGTTTCCTCGCAAGTCTAATACCAATGATTTAGCCCCTTTTTGTTCGAGTTGCTTATAGGCTTCTAAGACATTACGTCCTGCATCTTTGGTAAATTCGTCCAACTTAATATATCCGACTTCTTTGTCAAGCATTCCATAGTATGAAACATTGGGTAGTTGTATTTCTTCCCTCTTTAATGTTTTTTCTATTTGCTTTCCGTTTCGCTCTATTGTGAGTTTGATGCTTGATCCGGCCTGTCCTCTTAGCCTTTCGCTGACTTGAGCTGTTGTTTTCCCCTCGCAGCTTTCCCCGTCTATCTTTAGGATTATGTCTCCAGCTTTTAAGCCTGCCTTATGTGCGGGAAGATTTTCGTAAGGTTCGGAAATCATTACTTGATTGTTCTGTTGAAGAATCAAAGACCCTATTCCGCCATATTGTCCCAAAACTTGCATCTTCACATCCTCTAATTCAGATTCGGGATAGTAAACAGTATAAGGGTCTAACTCCGCAAGCATGGCATCAACTGCCGTTTTGACCAAATCTCCTGAGTTTAGACCATCGACATAGTTTGAATGTAGATTTTTGAAAACTGAACCAAAAATCTCAATTGCTTTATTCATCTCAAAGTAATCTTCGTCGTAATTACTTTGAGATTTTATTTCTGTTGTACACAATATTGTTGCAATGAAAGCAATTGAAAATATCCTATTTTTTTTCATAAAAATGCTCTTTAATTTCTCCGCAAAGATACTAAAGAGTTAAGAAAAATGCCCTCTACATCAAGTTTTTTTCTCAAATATTTTCGTTTTCAGAAATTTCTTGTTACTTTTGCAATTTGTAATTTCAAGGAAAAATAGTATTAAAAACAATAAATAAATAGTAAAAATGGCTATAATTGGAAAGATTAGAAAGAGAGCAGGGATTGCAGTTGGGTTAATAGCATTGGCAATCGTCGCATTTATTCTCAGTGATTTGTTAGGAGGACGCCAAGGTAACGTTCCATCGGTATTAGCTACAATAAACGGCACAGACATTTCTTTTGCTGAGTATGAGAAAGCAGTAGCTAACACAGAGAATAACCTAAAGCAACAATACGGAACTGCAAACATTTCACAGGAACAAAGTTTCGCCGCAAAGCAACAAGCATACCAAAGTTTGCTTTCTCAAAAGCTTTTACACCAAGAATGTTCTAAGTTAGGAATATCAGTATCTGAAGAAGAAATGAACGATATGTTCTTTGGTGATTTCATACCTATGATGGTTAGACAGAACTTTTCTGATCCTCAAACAGGACAATACAACGCTCAAGCAATAAAACAATACATTGCACAGTTCGATAAATTGCCAGAAGATCAAAAAGCAAGTTGGACAGATTTCGAAAGATATGTAAAAGAAAGCAGATTGCAAGAAAAATACAATAGTATTGTAGCAAGCAGTTTTTATATGCCGAAAGCGATTGCTGCACACATGAGCGAGGTTTCAAACAATGTGACAGACTCTAGATACGCTGTTTTGAGCTATCAATCAGTTGCAGATAACACAATCAAGGTTACAGAAGAGGATTATAAGAAATACTATGAAGAACACAAGAATGAATTCAAATTATACGACGAAATAAGAGAGTTGGAATTTGTTAAATTCTCAGTATTACCTTCAGCTGCGGACGTAAAAGCAATAAATGATTCGGTAGTTAAAACATTTGCCGACTTCCAAGCTATAACTAATGAAGAAGTTCCTAGCTTCGTTTCAATATCTTCTGATAGAATTTATGATAGCACTTATCATAAAGTTGAGGATTTGAAAACTGTATTTGCCGATTCTGTGTTAGCAAACAAGAAAACTGGCGATTTCATAGCACCATTCCAACAAGGAAACAATTGGATAATGGCTAAGATAACAGATATGCAAGCTAGACCAGACTCTGTTCGTTTCTCTCAAATCTTGATTCTTAACAGCAATGCTTCAAAAGAAATCAAACGTACACCAGAACAAGCAAAGAACATAACTGATAGTTTGTTTAACGTTTTCAAAAAGAACTCTGAAGTTTTTGAACAAAACGTAGCAAAATACTCAGACGACCCTGAAGCAAAAAATAACTTCGGAGACTCTGATTGGATTTTAGATGGACAACTACCTTCTGAACTTTACGAATTGGTAAAAGCTACAAACGTAAAAGATGTCTTTGTTTACAACTTACCAAACGAAATGGGACACTACCTAATCAAAGTAACAAACAAGACAGAAGCTAAAACCAAAATGCAAATTGCTATGATTGTTATGGGTGTAAGAGCTAGTGATAAAACCATAAACGAAACAAAAGACAAAGCAGACGTATTTTTGGGTGCTTCAAAAACGCTTACAGACATGAAAGCTCAAGCTCAAAAAGACAACATCAACATCTTGACTTCTCAAATCGACAATATGACATACCAACTAAACGGAACACCTTATTGTAGAGAAATTATACGTTGGGCATTCAACGAAGAAACAAAAGTAGGCGACGTTGCACCAGAGGTATATCAACTACAAGATATGTTTTTAGTTGTTGGATTGAAAGATGTTAAAGAAAAAGGAATCCTTTCTTTCGAACAAGCAAAACCTTACATAGAATCACAAGTTAAGAACGAGAAGAAGGCTCAAATATTGATGGAAAAGGCAGAGAAACTTCAAGCAAGCAACAAGACCTTAGAAACATTCGCAGCAGCAGCTTCTGTTCAAATCGATTCAGCTATGGCAGTAGATTTTGCAAGTCCATATTTTGCAGGAGCAGGTCCTGAAATGAGAGTTATCGGACAACTTTCTTCTGTAAAACAAGCAGGATTGCAAAAACCAGTAAGAGGATTCAATGGCGTTTATGTAGTGAATGTTGATAGAGTTTACACTCGTCCGGCAAAAGAAGACGTGAAACTAATCCAACAACAATACAAAACAAAAGCACTACAAAAAACACAAATGTTGCTACAAGTGCTACAAAGAAAAGCAAACATAACAAACAACTTTGCAATCTTCTACTAAGAAGACGACAACTTTAGATTAAAATTTTCCATAATACATAATAGGGGATTTCAGCAATGGAATCCCCTTATTTTTTTTCTTCGTTTCAGCACATTAAAACGAAGAATCAATAAAATGAATCTTGAAAAGAATTATTTAATTCTTCGATATAATAATCCGCAACACAAAATCGTTATCCAATATATTTTAATCACAAATAAATAATGAAGAAAAACTACACTGGATTAACCGACGAACAGGCAGCAAAAAGCCGCTTAGAACACGGAGAAAACGTAATGACTCCGCCAAAGAAGAAATCGATATGGCTGAAGTTGTTGGAGAAATTCACCGATCCGCTTATCATCATATTACTCATTGCAGGGGCATTAAGCATCGGAATTTCCTTCTATGAATACTTTGGTTTGGGCGAAGACGCAACAGTTTTCTTTGAACCAATTGGCATATTCGTAGCCATACTTCTTTCAACCGGTTTGGCGTTTTATTTTGAAAACAGAGCCGAAGGAGAATTTGAATTGCTGAACAAAGTAAACGACCACGAGAAAGTGAAGGTTTACCGAAATGGAAACTTGACCGAATTGGACAAAAGTTTGGTTGTTGTTGGCGATATTTTGGTTTTAAGTTCGGGAGATGAGATCTGTGCTGATGCAACTTTGTGTGAAGCTGTCGAATTGAGAGTTGATGAGAGTTCTCTCACAGGAGAAAGCAGTTGTAAAAAGACAATAAACGAAGAAGAATTTGATAAAGAATCAACCTTTCCTTCAAACAAAGTTTATAAAGGCTCAAACGTCTTGGAGGGAGAGGCTGTTTGTGAGGTGTTTGCGGTAGGAGACAAAACCGAAGCGGGAAAAGTTTTTGAAGCAAGCAGAATAGACAACTCTATTCGTACGCCTCTGAATGAGCAATTGGACAGACTCGGCGGGCTTATTTCGAAAATCAGTTATGCGATAGCGATTCTGATTGTTATAGGCAAGTGTGTGTTGTATTTTGTGGGAGGTCAGCCGTTTGAGATAATGGATTTTATGGCTTATATGCTGCAAAGTTTGATGATTGCAGTAACTTTGGTTGTTGTTTCTGTGCCTGAAGGACTTCCTATGGCAGTTACGTTGAGTCTTGCTTACAGTATGGGCAGATTATTAAAGAGTAACAGCTTGGTAAGAAAGATGCACGCTTGCGAAACCATGGGAGCCGTTAGTGTTATCTGCACGGATAAAACAGGAACCTTGACACAAAATCAGATGAGAGTAACAGAAGCATTCTTTTCCGAAGAGCATCTTGACAATAACTTTGTTTCAGAGAGTCTTTCTCTTAATTCATCTGCCAATTTAGACCTTTCGGATGCGGAAAAGCCAAAAGTAATCGGCAATCCAACAGAAGGAGCATTGTTATTGTGGCTTAAAGAACAAGGAATCGATTATTTGAAATTTAGGGAACAAACAGAGGTTATAGAGAAACTTCCATTTACCACAGAGAATAAATACATGGCAACCGTCATTTCTTCGAAAGCACTCGGCAAACGAGTATTGCTTGTAAAGGGAGCCCCTGAAATCATTCTCCAAATGTGCGATACTTTCGAGCAATGCTTCAATCAAGAGAGTGTTAAGCAGACTCTTGCGAACTTTCAAAAGAAAGCCATGCGTACATTGGCATTTGCCTACAAAGTTTTGGACAATCAAGACAGCGTAATCGAAGATCGTAAACTTAAAGACATAAAACTCTGCTTTATGGGCTTGACCGGAATTGTTGATCCGGTGAGAGCGGATGTTCCAACGGCGGTTGGAGAATGCTTAAATGCAGGAATAGACATCAAGATGGTTACAGGAGATACCTCTGTCACTGCAAGAGCAATCGCAGAGCAAGTAGGATTGTGGAAAGACGGAGATTCTGAAGACTGTATCATCACAGGAACAGAGCTATCTGCCCTAAGCCACGAAGATTTGAAAGAAAGAATACTTCGACTTAAAGTAATATCACGAGCAAGACCAATGGATAAAAAACTGTTGGTTGAAACGCTTCAAGAACTTAACCAAGTGGTAGCTGTAACCGGCGATGGAACGAACGATGCTCCTGCATTGAAATCGGCACATGTAGGTTTGTCTATGGGCGATGGAACAAACGTCGCAAAGCAAGCAAGTGATATCACAATAACTGACAACTCCTTCACCTCTATAGGAAGAGCTGTTATGTGGGGACGAAGTTTGTATCAAAACATACAACGTTTCATTCTATTCCAAATGATAGTCAATGTAGTGGCTTGCCTAATCGTTTTGTTCGGAGCCTTTATGGGCAATCAGCCTCCTTTGACTGTTACGCAGATGCTTTGGGTTAATCTGATAATGGACACTTTCGCTGCGATGGCTTTGGCTTCTCTTCCTCCAAACGAAAGAGTTATGCAATCAAAACCAAGAAACCGAAAAGATTTCATTATAAACAAATCGATGAAAAACGGAATCCTTACCACGGGTGCTTTGTTCTTTGTTTTCCTCATGGGATTGCTTTACATTTTCCAACATTACGATATTCAATCTGTAAAAGATATTTTTATGTTTGAAGGATATGCTGCCACGGCTGACATAAGCGGATACGAAAAAAGTATGTTTTTCACAATCTTTGTCTTGTTGCAGTTCTGGAATATGTTTAATGCAAAGGCTTATATGAGCGGTCGCAGTTGTTTTCACTTCAAAGGTTGCAACAGTTTCTTGTTAATAGCACTTCTTATACTGGTCGGACAAATCATTATCACAACTTTCGGAGGTACTATGTTCAGTG
>JAGBSA010000076.1 GCA_017632095.1 Bacteroidales bacterium
AAGGTCTTAGAGAAAGAAGTGAACTACTTTGAGACGGAAATAATAGTTGATAACCTCGCAAGCGGAACTTACATCGTGAAAATCAACACTGCAAAAGGCACAACGGAAAAGAAATTAGTCGTTCAATAGTTATAAGATTTTGGAAAAGAAAACGCAAGTTTCGTGATTTGAAATGAAACTTGCGTTTTTTGTTTCTTTGTTTTGGTAAAATAACTCTTCGTTTTAGAAAATTAGAATTTGATTTTAGGAAATTAAAACGAAGAAAGTCAAGGGGGATTTTTTGATAAAAGATTAGTTTTTCTTACCTTTGTTCGTTCAAACTTAAGAATGAATTTTATGATAAAATCAAAGGCAGTTAGGAATCCTTATTTTGAACTTCTAAGAGGGCTTGCCATAATGATGGTTGTCGGAATACATACCTACAAATTAGGAGATGATTTTAGCTTGTTTGTAAGGCAGATATTGAATTGTGCAGTCCCTTTGTTTCTTGCTTGCAGTGGCTTTTTTATGGCAAAGAAAGATGTGTCGGATAGGGGAAAGCATATTGCATTCTTGAAAAAACAAATCCCTAAAGTCTATATGCCTTGTCTTATTTGGTCAGTGCCTTATCTTGTGATTTCTTTATGTAATGGTGGAAGTGTGCTTAAAGGTGTTGTAAACTTGTTGCTTTGTGGTTTTTCGGTGTATTATTTCATTATTTTGATAATACAATATTATGTTTTGTTGCCTTACTATCAGAGAATCAATAAGCGATATATGATTCTCAATATTGCGGTGTCGTTAATAAGTGTTGGCGTGCTTACTTTCCTGTTTAATTTTAAGGCAATGAATATACAGTTGGTGCTTTACGCAGGTTGGTTTACTCTTTGGACGATGTTCTTTGCTGTAGGTGTGTTATTGGGTAAGAATAGCAAGAGGGATTATAAGTTGTTGCCTTATTGGATAATTACAATTTTGGGATTGATACTATCTTTTGTTGAGTCAAAGTACTTAATCGGTATTAGTGGTGGCGGAATCGGCATAAAGGTAAGTTCATTCATTTATTCCTTTGGTATTATTATGCTATTGTTTTCCGAAAAGGCTGAACGCTTCTTTCAAATTAGAAATATAGTAGATAGATTTATACATTTGGTCGGAAAAATCAGCTTTGGGATATATTTGATTCATTGTTTGATAATTCTCATATTTATAAAAAATATGCCGGAAATTTGGTTGGCTATTCCTTGGATTTTGAGAATGATAATCATATTGCTGTGTTCGATTATTGTAATCAAAATAGTAAAACCTATTAGTAAAAAACTCTCCTCTTGGATCGGCTTCTGATTTGTCGATTTGCCGAGATATTTAATTTGAATAAACTTTCAAACTGGTGTATTGGCGAAAAGTTGCATTGTAGAGTAGTTTAATTCAATAAATATTTGTAATTTTGACGGCTGAAGTAGAATTTAGAAAATGCTATTAGTAAAACATAATAACCTAATAAGAAACCTATTAACTGTTTTCTTTGTTGCGATTCTTACAATCGGACTGCCATTTGACAGTTTCGGACAAGATCGTAATAAGTTGGAAAAACAAAAAGCAAAATTGGAGAAAGAGATTGCTTCAATGAATGCTATACTTAACGAAACGAAGAAAACAAAGAAGATGTCAAACTCTGAGTTGCAGGTCTTAAAGAAAAAAATTGCTAGTCGTCAGCGTCTGATTAACAATATCTCTTCGCAGATGGGTATGTTGAATAATGAGATAAAGAGCACTCAGAAATCAATTGGTGAATTGTGTAAAGAAATTGAGGTTTTGAAGGAAAGCTATGCTCAAATGTTGAGATACGCTCAGAGAAACAAGACTGCAACCGATAAATTGTTGTTTATCTTTGCTGCAAAGGACTATAAGGAAGCTTATCAGCGATATGTGTTCTTCAGACAGTTCGGAGAAATGCAGAAAAAGAAATTAGAACAAATCAAAGAAAAGACTGCAGAACTCTCAAAGAGGACTGGCGAGTTGGAATTGAAGATTACCAGTCAAGAATCTTTGTTAAAACAAGAGCTAAAGAACAAAGATGCCTTGGATAAGGAGAAAAAACAAAAGGAACGTACGGTTAAAAACCTTCAAAAGAAAGAAAAACAAATTGCAAAGAATCTTAAAACTAAGCAAGCCGAGGTTAAGAAGTTGCAAAAGCAGATAGATAGTGCCATAGCCGCCGAAGTAGAAAAACAAAGAAAGCTTGCAGCAGAGAAAAAGAAGAAAATGGAAGCTCAAGCCAAGTCTTCGTCGGCTGATAAAAAAGAAGTGGCTGCTAACAAAGCCGCAATGGAAACAGCAAAGAAAAAGAACTACACCATAGCAGCAACACCTGAGGAAGTAGCTCTTTCAAGTAATTTTGAGGCAAACAAAGGTAAATTGCCATGGCCTTCTTCTGCGGGAGTGATTGTTTCTCAGTATGGAGTACATCCTCACCCTGAAATAAAAGGTACTCAAGTTGAAAATAAGGGTATTGATATTCGTACAACCAAAGGTTCAGCGATAAGAGCCGTTTTTTCAGGTGAAGTATCAAGAGTTGCAAAAGGACCTGCGGGTATGGTTGTTATCATTCGACATGGGGAATATATGACAGTATATGCAAATTTGCAAAGTGTCAGTGTTAAATCCGGTATGAAGGTTACGACAAAACAAACAATAGGAATAGTAAATACAAACGAGGATGGCGTAAGTGAGTTTAAGTTTCAAATCTTTAAGGGAACTCATCACCTCAATCCGTCAATTTGGTTAAGTAAATAAATAAAAAATAGATAAAATTTATGAAACGTATTAGAACGATTGCATTTGTAATTCTAGTGAGTCTGTTCGCTTCTATGAACTTAAATGCTCAAAGTCCTGCACAATGGGATTTCAAAACAAAGAAAATAAACGACTCAGTTGCAGAATTGGTTTTACATTGTAAACTTGGAGGAGATTGGCACATCTATTCACAACACACAAAGGGGACAGAATTGCCGATAGTCTTCAAATTCGAAAATAGTAATTTGTTTGAGAAAATAGGAAGTGTGAAAGAACCTGCTCCGATTGCAGAATACGACATTTATGCAAAGGATACAACAAAGTACTTTAAGAAAGACGTAACATTCCGTCAAAGAATTAAAGTTAAGACTACTAAAGATTTTCAAATCAAAGGAAGTGTTTCATTCCAATTGTGTGAAAAAGGTAGTTGTATTCCACCAGATGAAGTAGAGTATGTTTTCAATGTAAAGGGTAATCCTAAGTATGGAGAAGCTCCGGTTGAGGTTGTTGAAGAACAATTATTGATTGCAGAAAATGCAGTTGAAACTTCAACAAACGAAAGCGTTGCAACGGCAACACCAAAAGAAGAAGTAGTTGCAGAAGGTGAGACAAAGATTGAACAAACTGCTACAAAGGATAAATCATTGTGGGGAGTATTCTTCGTTTCTTTCGCAGCAGGTTTGTTGGCTTTGATTACACCATGTGTGTTCCCAATGATTCCGATGACAGTTTCTTTCTTTATGAAAGGTAATTCTTCAAAGCGTAAAGCAAGACAACAAGCTTACTTCTTCGGAGCAAGTATAGTGTTTATGTTTGCAGTTTTGGGAACAATCTTAACCCTATTGCTTGGAAAAGATGCAATGTATATCATCTCTACACACTGGATTCCTAATGTGATATTCTTTATCATATTTATGATATTTGCCTTTTCATTCTTCGGATTGTTTGAAATCACAATCTCATCTAAAATCATCAACAAATCAGATGAACAAGCTGACAAAGGCGGATACCTTGGTACATTCTTTATTGCTTTGACTACAGTATTGGTTTCTTTCTCTTGTACAGGTCCAATCTTGGGTGCAGCTTTGATAGAGATGGCTTCAGGTTCCAGCAACAGCTTTGTGTTCTTGATTTCTATGATAGGATTTGCTGTAGGTTTCGCTTTGCCGTTTACTCTTTTGGCAATGTTCCCTTCGGTATTGAAGAATTTGAAATCAGGTTCTTGGTTGAATACAGTAAAGATAGTATTCGGATTTATAGAAATAGCATTGGGATTGAAGTTCTTGTCAATGGCAGACCTATCTGCAGGTTGGGGAATATTGGATAGAGAAACCTATCTTGCATTATGGATAGTTACCTTCGCAATGTTAGGATTCTATTTGTTAGGAAAGCTACGTTTCAAAGGTGATGAGCCATTGGAAAAAATCGGAGTACCTCGTTTGTTCTTGGCATTGATTACTTTCTCATTCGTAGTCTATATGATACCGGGTCTATGGGGAGCACCGCTAAAAGCAATCTCAGGATATATTCCACCACAAACAACACAAGACTTCGACCTAATCAGAATAAACGCTGAGAATGCTTCAGCAACATCAAATGCAGGCTCGTTGCCAGTTGATAGAAAGTACGCTAAAGACTTGCATTTGCCAACAGGATTTGAGGGATTCTTCGATTTGGAAGAAGCAAAGGCTTATGCAAAACAAGTAGGAAAGCCAATTTTCATAGACTTTACAGGAAAGACATGTGCAAATTGCCGTGAAATGGAAAACTATGTTTGGGTTGATCCACAAGTAAAGAAGCGTTTGACAGAAGAATACGTAATGGTAGCTCTTTATGCTGACGTTAATACAATAGAATTGCCGGAAAGCGAATGG
>JAGBSA010000077.1 GCA_017632095.1 Bacteroidales bacterium
AAGGATAAGTTGGATTTGCCAAATGAGTTAAGAAAGAAAGGATTTGATGTTGTCTTTTCGGAGAAAGATTTGTTTGAAAGCAAGAGTGATAGAATAGTGGCTTTGTTAGATGATAATCATCTTAAAGATGCAAAAACTCGAGGCAGCGTTATGGAAAAATCTCTCAAGAAAACACTCGAATCAATGCAGAAGAACGAAAACGGATTCTTCATAATGCTCGAAGGAAGTAAAATAGACATGGAAGCACACTTGAATAAATACGATTCAATGATTGAAGAGGTCTTGGATTTTGAGCGTTGCGTTAAGATAGCGTTTGAATTTGCGAAAGAGAATCCTAACACTTTGATTGTCGTAACGGCGGATCACGAAACCGGAGGCTTGACTCTACCTGCCAAAGACAATGATGTGAAAGATAAATGGACGACTTTGAACCACACAGGTGTGCCTGTGCCGATTTTTTCTTTCGGAATGGGAGCAGAGAACTTCACAGGAGTGATGCAGTACAAAGATATAGCAAAACGAATCTTGAGTTTGATGAAATAACTCTTCGTTTTGGAAAATTAAAACGAAGAAAGAAAAAATTAAAACGAAGATTTAGAAAAATAAAACAAAATAAGAAATGGATTACAAAGTAGCTGACATTTCCCTTGCTGAGTGGGGAAGAAAGGAAATTGAGATTTCAGAAAAAGAAATGCCCGGTTTGATGGCATTGAGAGCAAAATACGGAAAAGAAAAACCTTTGAAGGGTGCAAAAATCATGGGTTCTCTTCACATGACTATTCAAACCGCTGTATTGATTGAAACATTGGTTGAATTGGGTGCTGATGTGAGATGGTGCTCTTGCAATATCTTTTCTACACAAGACCATGCTGCTGCTGCAATTGCTCAAAGCGGAGTACCGGTATTTGCATGGAAAGGTGAGACAATGGAAGAGTATTGGTGGTGTACAAATCAGGCTTTGTCGTTTCCAAATGGTGAAGGTCCGGATTTGATAGTTGACGATGGAGGAGACGCAACTTTGTTGATTCATAAAGGCTATGCAGCAGAAAATAACCCTGCTTTGCTTGACAAAACTCCTGAATCAGCTGAAGAGGGCATAATTTTGCAAACTTTGAAAGCAGTTCAAGCGGAGGATAATCAAAAATGGCATAACATACTTAAGCGTTTGAAAGGTGTAAGTGAAGAAACCACAACAGGCGTTCACCGTTTGTATCAAATGATGGAAAGAGGTGAATTGTTGATTCCTGCAATCAATGTTAATGACTCTGTGACTAAGAGTAAGTTTGACAACCTTTACGGTTGTAGAGAGTCGTTGGCAGACGGTATAAAGAGAGCTACAGACGTTATGATTGCGGGTAAAGTTGTTGTTGTTTGCGGTTACGGCGATGTTGGTAAGGGTTGTGCAAGAAGTATGAGGGGTTACGGAGCCAGGGTTATAGTTACCGAAATCGATACGATATGTGCGTTGCAAGCATCTATGGAAGGATTTGAGGTAACCACACTTCAAGACGCATTAAAAGAAGGAAACATTTATGTAACCACCACAGGAAATTGCGATGTCATTACTGCAGAGGACATGGCTCAAATGAAGAGCGAAGCAATTGTTTGTAACATCGGACACTTTGACAATGAAATTCAAGTGGAACGCTTAGAGAAATGGCCCGGAATCAAGAAAATCAACATCAAACCACAAGTTGATAAGTATATTTACCCTGATGGACATTGCATTTACTTGTTGGCAGAGGGCAGATTGGTAAATCTTGGTTGTGCAACAGGACACCCATCATTTGTAATGAGTAATTCGTTCACCAACCAAACACTTGCACAAATCGAACTTTGGACAAAGAACTACGAAGTGGGAGTTTATCGTTTGCCTAAGACATTAGACGAAGAGGTAGCAAGACTTCACCTTGATAACATAGGAGTTAAATTAACCAAATTGACGAAAAAGCAAGCCGATTACATAGGTGTAGATGTTGAAGGTCCGTATAAAGCAGACCACTACCGCTATTAAAAACAGCTAAGTCGAAATCGGACGACAATAAAATGAAGATACAATTCATTGAAATCAAGTTCTGATTAGACGAAACGAAGAAATAATAAATTAAAACAAAGAGATAAAATAATGGAAAACGTATTAGGACTATTGAAAGGTGTGTTAAGATA
>JAGBSA010000078.1 GCA_017632095.1 Bacteroidales bacterium
GGCATTCAATTCTTATCGGAAGACGAATTTGCTTTCTTAAATGCAGACCACACTAAAATCTTTCATTATAATATAAAGACAAAACAAATGAAGGCTGTCTGCGAAATTAAAGCCGGTGCAGAGAATCTTGAATTGGATTTGAGAAACGGAGCAGCTGCCTATACAATTGAGGGTAACGTTTGGTTTTCTGCAAAAGACAAAGAGCCAAAACAAATAACCACCGATGGAGGTAAAGGTATCACTTACGGTGTTGCTGTACATAGAAACGAATTTGGAATAGAAAAAGGATTCTTTCTTTCTCCTGATGCTAGCAAACTTGCTTTCTATAGAATGGATGAAAGTATGGTTATAGAGTATCCTTTGGTTAATACAGAAGCTCGTGAGGCCGAAACAACACCAACAAGATACCCTATGGCGGGAATGAAATCTCACGAAGTTACTGTTTTGGTTTACGATTCCCAAACAAATAAAACCGTTGAACTTTCAACAAGAGAAAACAACAGCATCGAAGAAAGAGAAGCTTATCTTACTAACCTAACTTGGAATCCTGAAAATACATTGCTTTATATTCAAAAATTGAATCGCAAGCAAAACCACATGAAGATGGTAGCTTTTGATGTTAGCAATGGCAAACTTGCAAAGCTTTTGTTTGAAGAAAAGTCTGACAAGTATGTAGAGCCGGAATCTCCTATTTTCTTTTTACCTAATGACAGCCAAAAGTTTATTTACTTGAGCGAAGCGGATGGTTTCAATCATGCTTACTTGTATGATGTAAATGGAAACAAGATTCAACAACTCACTTCAGGCAATTGGATGATTAACTCCATAGAAGGATTCAACAAAAAAGCAACTGAGATGTTTTTCTACGCAACTAAGGACTCTCCTTTGGAACATAATCTATACGCATTGAACTTTAAGACTAAAAAAATACGTCGTTGCTCTCCTGAAAAGGGAACTCACAATGTTATTTTCAATTCAGACGGAACTATGTTCTTGGATTCATACACAAGTTCGAAAGAAGCAAGACGTGTTGTTTTGTATGACAACAAGGGAAAAGAAATAAAAGAACTTCATAAGTCGGATAACCCATGGGCAAACTTAGATATGCCACAAATAGACGTCTTTACAATCAAAGCAAAAGATGGTACAGATTTGTATGCTCGTATGATAAAACCTCTAAACTTTGATCCAAACAAGAAATATCCTGTTATAGTTTACGTTTACGGCGGTCCACACGCACAACTCATCACAGAAAGTTGGTTATCCGGTGCAAACAATTTCTTTTTGTTCCTTGCACAACAAGGATACATCGTTTGGACAGTTGATAGCCGAGGTTCTGCCAACAGAGGTTATGAATTCGAAAGTGCAATTTGGAGAAACTGCGGAAGCATTGAGGTAAGCGACCAAATGGATGGAGTAAATTATTTGAAGAGTCTTCCTTATGTTGATGCAGAACGAATAGGCGTTGACGGATGGTCTTATGGTGGCTTTATGACTATTTCATTAAAGTTAAAGAATCCTGGAGTTTTCAAAACTGCAACTGCGGGTGGTCCTGTAATTGATTGGAAATGGTATGAGGTTATGTACGGAGAAAGATATATGTCTTCACCTGAGGACAACCCAGAAGGGTATAAGAAATCTTCTTTGTTAAATTACGCTGACCAATTAGAAGGAAAGCTATTAGTAATTCACGGAGCACAAGACCCAACTGTTGTTATGCAACACTCTCTTGAGTTTATAAAAGAATGTATCAAAGCAGGAAAACAAGTAGATTACTTTATCTATCCCGACCATGAGCACAATGTAAGAGGCAAAGACAGAATTCATTTATACGAAAAGATATTCCAATATCACAAAGAAAACCTTTAATCTGGTAATTTCAAATATTGGTAGAACAAAACTTGATTTTAATTTAATAAAACAAAGATATGAAATACGGAATCGGCGTTTTAGTTTCAATGTTTCTTGCTTTTGGCAACCTATTTGCTCAAAGCCTTATTATGAATCCTCCAACCGGCATGACGGTTGATGATTTGGACGTTTCTCAAGCAACGCTCAGATGGAACGATGACCAAAACGCCGATACTTGGATAGTCGGTTACAAAGTTTTTCAGCAATCTGAATACACCATTGTAAACACTCAAGACACTGTTGTTTACCTTCAAAACCTTATAAGCGGCACAAGATACCTTTGGTTCGTTAAGGCGATAGATGTAGATGGAGATACAACATTGGCTTGCGAAGTTCAATCTTTTGTTACCTTAGGATTCGATAGCGATTGTCCTAAGGTTGAGAATCTGAGTTTAGGAAGTAGTACCTCAAATGGAATGATTATCCAATGGTCTGCCTCTTCAGATGCTACATCTTGGGAAGTTGTCAGAGGAGAAGTTGGTAGCAATCCTACAAATGATGGATACAGCGTCCAAACTCTTAATTATGAAGCAACGCTTGGCAATCTTACTGCATACGAACGCTATCAATTTGCAGTACGTTCAAATTGCAGTTCATCAGTAAGCGATTGGAAATACATCTATGCAAATTATATTCCAAACAGTGTTCAAACCCTCCCAATACAATTTGATTTCGAAAACGAAAGTAATAATATGAATATCGGCTTTGTTAATTCCATGGTAAACGCTTGGGAAATTGGCTCAGCGACTAACGCAAGTAGCATTGGAAATAAAGCTTTGTATATATCGAATGACAATGGCGTTACAAATTCTTGCGATAACAACACATCTGCAATAAGCTATGCGTATTTGGATTTCGAGATTCCAGACTATGCAGTGGGATTTTACATCGACTTTAAGTACAAAACACAAACCGTTTTACAAAACTCATCACTCAAAGTCTATCTTGTAAGTCCCGGAAGTGCCATTAATATAGAACAAATGCCTTCTGCAGGAGAACAAGTTGGCGAAGCAGAATACTTAGGAAGTAATAACACTTGGGAAAATGTCCATATTGAGTTGCCACCTCAGCACATTGGAACAACAACTCGAATTTTATTTGTGTGGAATAATGCAGACAACACAACAACATCTTCTGCTGTTGCAATAGATGACATTTACATTACAGCACGTTATTGTGCTACACCGACAAATCTTAGAGCTGAAAACATAAATTCAACATCCGCTGTA
>JAGBSA010000079.1 GCA_017632095.1 Bacteroidales bacterium
AGCGAAACCTTGCATATGTCAAACGGCATAAACCTGACTTGTTTCCCCGATAGAGATAGCGAACTTGTACGATTGGAGTTTATGTTTTCAAATGCAGGTAGCAATAATCAAGAGAAATTTTTTGCAGCAGCAGCAGCGGCAAACATGATAACTGAAGGTAGTGGAAACCTTTCAGGAATAGAGATAGCAGATAAGTTAGATTACTATGGTGCATACGTCGAAAAGAATGTAGATAAAGAAACTTGCTCGATTGTCTTTTACTTTCCGCAAAAATATTCTATGGAATTGTTGCCATTTATCGAAATGATAATCAAACAACCTCGTTATGCGGAAAAAGAATTTGAAATTTACAGAAACAGACAAAAGCAATCCTTTTTGTTAAATGCACAAAAAACAAATATGATTGCCTATAAGAAGTTTTACAACACAGTATTTACTTCGGCAAATCCTTTGGGCAGATTTGGCAAAGTTGAAGACTATGATTTGCTTTCAAGAGAAGATGTAAGAGAGTTTTATGATGATTTCTATTCTTCTTATGAGTGCGAAATGTCTCTTGCAGGCAATTATTCAGAGTCTTTTTTCGTTAAATTGGAACAAAGTTTTGGTTCACAAGAATGGGGAAAGAAAAGAGATAGGACTTTGTTTTGTTGTAACAAAGTGGCAGAAAATTATGCTCAAACTTTATTTGAACACAAGGATAAGGCGGTACAGGCGAGCATAAGGTTGGGAAATGTAACTATAACGCCCAAAGAAGAAGACTATCACGCATTACGCATTCTTGTAGCTTTGTTTGGAGGATATTTTGGTTCGAGACTGATGACCAATATCAGAGAAGAAAAAGGATATACCTACTCTATAGGTTCTTATATTGCCGATTACAAAAACTGTTCTGTACTTTTGACAACAGCAGATGTAAAAGCAGAGAAAGCAAAGTCTGCAATAAAAGAAATAGGAGTTGAAATAGATAAATTGCATAACGATTTGGTAGAGGATAATGAGTTGCTTGTATTAAAGAATTTCTTGTTAGGCGATTGCTTAAGGGGATTGGACGGAGTGTTTGACTTGTCTGAGAAATTCTCTTCTTTGAGAAAAAACAATCTTCCATTGACTTACTTTAACGATATGCAGAATGCTATTAGGCAAATAAGCTCAGAGGATATTAGAACATTGGCTCAAAATTATCTTTGTTTCGATAAGATGTGTAAAATCATTGTTTGCGATAAAGAAATGCTTGAGTAATTAAACTGGTAAATGATAATGAAACCCTTGGTTTGTTATTTGGTAGGATTGTTGTTTAGCTTGAACATCTTGGCACAAGGTTTTGCAATACGTTGTGTTGAAGTTGATGATGAGGGCTTTGTAACAATCTTTTTTAATTCACAAACCGCTTCAAACCCTCTTCATTATGAGGTAGCGTTGTGGAATAATGCTACAGGACAATTTGATAATATTGATGTAATAAATGATATCACCCAAACATCTTACAGAGATAATGTCAATAATGCCTCAAATGCGAGTTTGAGATACAGATTAAGAGCAGTTTTACCATCGAATCAATATCTTGAAGATGAGGTTTCAACAATATACATTACTGCAATGCAAAATCCAAACAATACAGTAAGTCTTTATTGGAACGATTACTTTGCAAACTCTTCTCAACCCGCCCCCGTAAATGCTTATAAGATATATAGAAAACGCACTTTGACCGATGTCGATTGGGTATTTGTAGATGAGGTATCTTTGCTTACATATGTTGATACGCTGCCTCAAATCTGTTCGGATACAGTTCAATATAAGATAGAGTTGGATGGAGAGAATGGTTGTACCACTTGTTCAAATTGTTTTAAGGTATTGGTAGGAGATACTCAAATACCCGATGCACCAATCTTACAATCCTCAAGCGTGAACTTAGATAGTCGCTTGTTAAATTTGAATTGGCTGCCATCAGCCTCCGATGACGTTATGGGATATGTCGTTTGTGCGGGTAGCCCTTGCATAGCGATAGATACGATATGGGGAGCTGATGCTTCAAATTACGTTTGTAATCAATGCGATGTTGAACAACTGAATTCACTTGCAATAATGGCTTTCGATTCTTGCTATAATACAAGTCTTAGAACGGAAAGACATACCAATATGGTTTTGACTCATAACAATGCACCTTGTTCCGACAGAGTTTCTTTGACGTGGAATCCATACCAAGACTTCGAATCGGGACTTCAACACTACAATATATATTCACAAAAAGCCTCTTCCAATACCTATATACTCGAAAGAACAACTCAAAGCACCGCAGAAGAAATACAAATCGATATTACAGAAAGCGGATATTTGTTTTACGTCGAAGCAGTATCAAATAACGGAATAAAAGCTAACTCAAACGTTTTAGAGATTCCTCTAATTGCAGCAAAGCAAGTTGAGTTTATTGAAATAAGAAAAGTATCCGTTGCAGAGGATAACAAGACTATTGACTTGGAATTTTATGTCGATGCATCAATTCTTGTAGATTTTTATCAATTACAACGTTCTGTCAATGGTGGAGCTTTTACTCGTATTGCCAATATACCATATACAGGACATAAAACCTTAACTTATACCGATGTTTTGCCATCTTCGGCAATGGAACACTCATACAAATATATTTTTGCAGCACCTGACGAATGTGGATTGACACTAAAGAAGTCAGCATCCGTTGCTCCAATTCAAATGAACTTAACTAAACAAGATCCAACCACCAATGTATTGACATGGACTCCTTATTTGGGGTGGGAAAACGGCGTTGGAGTTTACGATGTCTTCCGTTATTCACCCTCAGATGCCGTTCCGTTTCAGGTAGGTTCGACCCAGTCAAACACATACACCGATTACATAGCCGATATTCTCTCTTCATCAGATAGAACCTATTATTTTGTAAAGGCAATCGAAAACGGACAAGGTGCAGACAATAAAACACAAGAAGTAAATTCAACTTACGCTTATGTACAACACGAAAGCATGATATTTATTCCAAATGCCTTCACACCAAGAGAGCCAGATAATAATATCTTTAAGCCAGAGTGTCATTTCATACGCCAAGGCAGCTATCGTATGCGAATATTCAATCGATATGGAGCTTTAATCTTCGAGACAGATGACCAAACTACAGGTTGGGACGGAAGATTCAAAGGAGAATTTTGTCATCTTGGTACCTATATCTATGTAATTGAATTTGTGAATAGCAATGGCGAGAAAGAAACTAAAAAAGGTACCATCGCTTTGATTGAATAGAGAAAAATAAAACTTGAAAATAGAAATCTGAAACTTGATTTTAGAGAACCAAAACTTGAAAAGAAAAAACTAAAACTTCGTATGAATAAAATAGAAACAATATTGACTCCGGCACTTTATCCTTTTAGAACGATGAATTCAGGACATATAAGCGTGGTTGTTGATATTCTAAGAGCTACAACTTCGATTTGTACAGCCATAAACAATGGAGCGAAAGCTCTTATACCAGTTAAAACCATTGAAGAAGCAAAGCAATATAAGGATAAGGGATTTCTTGTGGCAGGAGAAAGGATTGAGGAAACTTTTTCTTTTGCCGATTGGGGTAATTCAGCGTTGGAGTTTACCAAAGAGAGAGTTTGCGGAAATGAAATAGTGCATTCAACCACCAATGGCACGGTTGCAATCATCACAGCACAAGAAAGCAAACCTTCAAACATCGTTATAGGTGCATTTTCAAACCTTACAGCCTTGGCAAACTATCTTTCAGAGCAAGGAAAAGACGTACAAATCTTTTGTTCAGGCTGGAAAGGAACATTGAGTTTGGAAGATACCGCATTTGCAGGAGCTTTGGCAGAAAAGCTTTTAGAAAGCGGTAAATTTGAAAATAAAAACGATTCAACACACACAGCACTTGCCGTGTGGAAACAAGCAAAGGACGGATTGCAGGCTTATATGGAAAATGCCTCTCACATACACCGTTTACGCAAACATAAAATGGACGATGTGTTTGACTATACCTTCAAATTGGATACTTGTAATGTAGTCCCAATACTTGAACAAAATAAAATTGTTAACGTTATACAATAAAACGTATCGAAAAAACGATTTAATAAAAGAAAAAAACAATAGTATTAACTTAAAAAAACAAAACAACAATGAAAAGATTAGTTTTATGTTTGTTTGCAGCAGCTTCAATGTTGTTTGCAACAGAAAATGTGAATGCACAAAAGGTTAATTTCGGACTAAAAGGTGGTTTGAACCTTTCAAATTGGAGTACAAACGATAGCGAAATGAAAATAGGCTTTCACGCAGGTGGTTATGCTCAAATCAAGTTTAACAAGATGTTTGCAGTACAACCTGAAGTTCTTTACTCAATGGAAGGCACCAAAACTTTTAACGAAACTACCACTACAATATTAGGTAAGGAGTATTACGCAAGATAC